>JACMKL010000208.1 GCA_014380105.1 Candidatus Melainabacteria bacterium | reverse complement strand
TGGCTTTTGGTGTGGCGACAGTTCCTGAAGACTGTCAGGAATTGGATAAACTGATAGTTTTGGCGAAACGAGCCAGAGATCACGCGAAGAAAACCAATCAGAGAGTCGTTCTCGCTAGAGAAATCCTGGCGGCGACACCTGCTCAGGCACCTCCTGCACCTCCTCCTCCACAGCCGTCATATTAAGCGGATTTAAATTTCCACCAAGACGAAAGAAATCTCGAATGGCAACGAGAATGGCTTTTTTCGCGCAAACTTAAGTCAATCAGCAGATCTTGACAATGGGGTGGTTCGAGCCCAGAATAGGAAGTTGCGCATCTTCCGCGTATTTAGTACCAACGGACCCTGTAAGGGGTGAGGCAAAGATGACCCAGTCGTTTGGGAAATCTATGTCGACGTCTATCTCGAATTTAGTGCAACCGAACGGGGCTCAGTCCTCGGCACCCGCGGGTCCCAATCCGCTCAGCCTCGGTTTGCAGGAATTATTTGATTCAAGGCGTCTTTATCAAAACATTGGCTTACCGCCTATGTCTCGTCTTGTGCTGCCCGAAGAAGATATGTTCGCGCCTGCTGACCACAAAAGTATTTCCGCCCCTTCTGAAGTTAACCCAGCGGAAATACTTTCAGCATCTCCGGAATCCCCCGCAGTAAAAACGCCGACAATCAGCGCTCCTGCAATTACCCCTACAAAAAAAATCGAAAATAAAGCGACGAATTACGATATTGCTCATCACCAGCACGAGAAAGATATTCTCAAATATCTTTCCGATTTCACTAAAGCACCTGAATTTAAGCCATTCCAAACACCGCGCTCAACACGCACCCTCAGCAATAACGAGGGCATAACTGTCACCGAAGAATTGGCACAAGACTTTGCAACACGCACAGTGACAACGCAGAAAAACCTGATCATCGAACAAGTCAAAGATAGACTTGGTCGTCTCATCTATGAAAAATTTACTGAAGACTACAAGTGGACCGCTCGCTTTCTTTACTATCAAGATGCTGATGGAAAGCGCAGTCCGTTCGTGATGTCGATGCGATCACTTTCATCTGATGGTCGTTATCGCGACATCAAATATTCCAAGCTCGGAAAAGTAGAAAGCGAAAAAGAGACCTTGTACGATCTTAAATTGGCATTGCATTAGTGAGATTTTTTGAGCGAAACAAGTAAAGATATCCAAGGGAAAACACTGCACATAATGCGTGGTGACATCACAGCGCAGGATGTTGATGCGATCGTGAATGCAGCCAATTCCGGTCTGCGCGGAGGCAGTGGCGTAGATGGTGCCATCCACAAAGGCGGCGGTCCGCAAATTTTAGAAGAGTGTATTGTAATTTTAAACACTCAAGGCAAATTGCCTCCCGGGCAAGCAGTCATCACCAGTGGTGGCAACCTGAAGGCTCGGCACGTCATTCATACAGTTGGTCCGATCTGGCGCGGTGGCGCGAGCAACGAAGAAGAGACGCTCGCTAGCGCCTATAGAGAAAGTCTCAATCTTGCAAATCAATACGATCTCAAGACTGTTTCATTTCCGTCAATCAGCACTGGTGCCTACGGCTTTCCGCTCGACAAAGCCGCTCCCATAGCCATCAAGACAGCTGCAGAATTTTTACGCGGAGAAAGTTCTGTTCAAGAAATTACGTTTTGTTTGTTTGGTGTCGACGCGATGGACGAGTTTCAAAAGGCAATGGATGCGCTTTAAAACAGGCTGCGCCTTCTAACAGAATTGACCGCGACCGGCTTACTGACCAATCTCCGCATACATGCGGCGGATCATACTGCTCGAAGGAATCGCCATAATTACCTTGCGTTCGTCATCGCGTTTTCCGACCATCATCCCTACTAATTCATTCTTCGCATTTACGACAGGAGAGCCGCTTGATGAAAGCGCGGTCACGGGTGAATCCATGTTGACGACCAGCCCAGTTGGCTTAGAAGAGCTAATGATGCCAGTGTAGCGAGTCGGCTGCGAAGATGAATCTTCGAACTTGCTCAACACTGTCACCTTGGTTCCTACTGGCGCTTGCCCATAAAACAAACTAAATGGTGTGAGCCGCGACGATGTTGGCAATTCAAATGCCATAAGGTCAGCGCTCAAGTCTCCCGTATTTTGGCCAGCAGTGGCACCGGTTTTCATCAAATATTTGCCTGCAGTTGCAAGTGTAGATTGGCGCTGCAAGTCGAGAATTTTCAAAGTCTCCAACTCGCGCGTAATGTCTTCGGGTCTTACATAATGTGAGCAGCCAGCTTCCGGTGAGAGTAAGTGCAGCGGCATAACCAGCAGTGTTCGTCCTTTATACCAGCGCACAGCAAAAGCTTTTCCAGCGCAATATGTCTCGCCATTTTTCAGTCGAAATTCCGGCCAGCCAAATTCATCAACGGCTAATGTCGGCAGCTGCGAGGAGCACAGAATGGACGCGAAAAGAGCGAGCACCAGTCTCTTCGGATGGCGAGATGCAGCAGTGAAGCTGAGGCGATACTGTCGATTCGTTGTCATAGAATCTTCCAACAAGGCGGCACTTCTCTATCTACGAAAATAATTACTGACGATTTTGCGGAGGTCTTGGTCCACCTTGTCCGCCGCCGAATGGTGGCTTGCGTGGTGTCTCGTCGCGCTGTCCTTTGCCGAGTGCCAGGTCTGCAACAATCTGCAGTAAGAGGTCCGGATTGGATGGATTGGACTGCAATGCATAGTCACGAGCTTGTTGAATCAAGCGCTGCATTTCTCCCATCATTTGTTGAGTCTGCTCTGGTGTAAGTTCTACACGTGGCTGTCCACGAGGAACGCGGGGTTGATAGGCTTCGCGAACTGCTTGTATTTGATTAAACGAATCCATAACGCCCTTAATTTCTGCGGCGCCGGTCGCATTCTCCAGCATCAATTGCAGCATCTGCTTGTATTGAGTGCGGTATGGAGATGTTTCGGCGAGCTTGAATAAGATGTCGTTGAGCAGTGGACGGTTGGATGCGAGCGCTTCTGCAAGCTTGACACCAAGAGCGGCGGCATTTTCTGTGGCTTGTTGTACTGCGGGGTCTCCAGCTTTGGCTGGATTAGTCATGT
>JACMKL010000207.1 GCA_014380105.1 Candidatus Melainabacteria bacterium | reverse complement strand
TTTCGACTTTCTCGAGAGCTTGAGCGGGGTCGAAAGTGAAGGGACTGAATGGGACGTGTAACATTAGACCCAATAGACAAGTGAATACTGCAACTTCCCACTGCAAATTGGTAGGAGTGCTCGACTGAGAAATGTAGATCAGCCGTTGAGTCATGATTGCAAGAATAACCATCCAGTAAAATCGCCACATGGCAAGCGTGATTACTGCGTTGACCCAGTTTCCGAATACACCTCTAAACAACTTTTGCTGACCTGTGGACTGTAGGTCAGGCCAAGCATAGAATGCGGCCGCCAAGGGTCCGAGCAAGAACAGATAACACATGAAGACGAGCTGGAATGCAGTCAGAACGATTAGCATCTCAGACATGAAGAACATCATCCAGTTGAATGCAATTTCTAACATTCCAGAGAGCCACGAGCCCCTCTCCTCCATGGTTCTCGTTTCCGGAACGTTACCACCCAAGCCTTCCCCGTATCCGAAAAAGTCCATTACAAATTGTAGAATGGCGCCGAATATGTCTCCAGACAGCAGACTACCCAGAGCGCCACCACCGCCGCCGGCTCCACCGGCGCCGCCAGCTTGAACAGGAGGCAGAATGGCATTGTCGACGTTGGTTAAACCATTAGGGTTATATGAGAGTTGGTGAGCCCATTCCTTAATGCGATCAATATTGACCCAAGGATCGTAGACGCTGTAAGTCATTGAGTTGCCGACGTCAATTGCATAACTAACGATTAATTGAGTCGACGGAATTAAAAATATGGCAACAAAAGATCTCAGCAGACCGTCGAAGGGACTCTGAGCTTCAGGAGCTTTGAGACTGAAACCACCGGCTACTTGCGATTTGACTTGAGTCAGAACTGCACCGGGAAGCAGGAACAAAATTGCCATCGGCACATAAACTTGGTGATACATTATCTGAACTTGTCGAACAGCATCGCTCACTTGCCTGTACTGCGCGCCGAGGTTAGGACCTGTGCCTGACGCTTCGTTGGCGAGGTTGATCAGTGAGTTGGTGGCATCACCTTGAATAATCCGTGCTGAAGCGTTGTCGAATGCACTTTCTGCAACACCCGCAAGACTGTTACCGGCAGCACCGCCCATCATCGAGCCGGTTGCCGAGGCAGCCCACATAAAACGTTCTGGGTCGGATAGTAATTCCAAAAAGCGTTGGTTGTTTTCTCGATCAATCAGCTGATACTGCGTATCCGACATCGGCAATCCGTATGTGGTGATCCGTCCCATACCAGGCGGGTTAAAACCAGTTGCTTTCTCAAAGATGGCTTCGTCTCTTGCCAATTTCACTCTGTCAGCGGCAATTCGTTTAGTCTGAGTGTAAGCAGGAATACCGTAAGGCGTAGCTTTAGGAAATTTCCAGGCTTCTGCGTCTTGCAAAAACCAACCTGTGGGAGATCCGACCGGCACAAAAACTGAATCATATGCCAGCACTTGAGTGGTTGCTCTAGATTCAGCTGATTTCTTGGTATTAGTTTGACCAGGACCGGTATTTCGCTGCGAACGACCGTCAGTCCTAAATTCTGCACGCTTCTCTGGTATACCCTGCTGTGCTCCTCTGGTTGTAGCAGGAGCAGCTTGGTCGGTGAGCTCGAGTGTGTCTTTATCAATTGCTTCTTTCAACCACGGAAATCGATCGCAAGCTCTGTCGCGAATGTCAGCGGCACAAGCTCCGTTGTTCGAATCGTCCATGACGCCTTCGGCGCCTCTAAACAGGCTACTCTCAGTAACTTGCGCAAACACGGGCAAGCTAAGTACCACAAGAGAAAGCAAAGTCGCAAAAGCTAATGCTTTATGGACGCTTTCACTTCTCAGTTTGAGCTTTTTGAACTTCATCTTCTTCATCGAATCCGTACCTGAATTGAGCGTTGGCCTGGTAAATTCACGCGGTCTGGTTGCACGCTTCTGTGGTTCTGCTATCGTTTCATGTTGATATTCCTTGAACCATCTGAGAGAGAAATGGTGAGCCTGTCGTTCCAGGGTCTACCGAAAATCGTGATGGTGCCTTTGACTTCCTGGTTCGGTTGAACACTCGTAGAATCAAATTCTGCACGCATCGCAGCCTCAGATAATTTCTGAGTACCTTCTTGAACCGAGATATCATCAGGGCTGAAGCTAAAAGCGTTGCCTGACGTATTGCGAATAGCGACATTCAAAACGCTTTTACGAGCGCTGATGTTTTTACCCTTTAATTCAAAAGAGATGCCGTCTGGAGCTGAGCTATCTGCCTTAGTTTCAGCTTTAGAATCGTCCTCACCTTTTGCCGGAGCTGGTTCGAGATCTCCTTGTGCCACCACTGATTTGGCAGCTTTAGTTTCCTTTCCTTTAGGAGCTTTTTCTTTCGCGACTTTGCCCTCTTTACCGGCTTTCGCTACTTTCACATCTTTTATTTTGGCTTCTTTAGGCTCTTTGACTTTGCCTTTTCCACCTTCCGCTTTGACTGGTTTTGGTGCTTCGACTTGAGCTTCACCTTCAGGTTTTTTCTTGAATCCAAAGAAAGAACCAACAGAGCCCAGCATGTCGAATTTACCACCATCAGGACCCGGCTCTGGAGTTGCTGGCGCTTGAGCGAGTGACTCTACACTCGGTGCGATGCCTGAAACTTTTTGAATGATTGCGCGAGCAGATTGCGCACCGGCAATTGCTGACAATTCCAGTTGCGCAGAGCGCATATCATCTTTGGTTGACTCAGCTTCGGTCTGTGCAGTTGAAAGATCTGCAGCAGCTCTCTGTTGTTCTGAGTGCGAGCTTGCCACTTCAACTTCTTGCTTGCGAGCGGCAACAGTTTGTTGCGATAGAGCGAAACGATTATAAGAATAGAGATAGCGGAAATAACTTTGCACCAACTCTGTCTGCGTTTTCCTCAATTGAGCCTGGATGCGCTTGTCGACGAAGACCGGTTTGAAGACGCTGTCGACTTGACGTTGCGCGACACTAAATGAACCTTTAGTTGATTCGCCAGGCAGTCCAACATCTATTTTCGCAATCGAAGCTGCAATATTTGCATCCTTCTGAGCCCAGGCTCCCAGAGCGGACGAAGTCACAGCTCCTTTCCAAAGTACGCGCAAATCGTCGCGCTGTTTGTAAGGTGAGCGAGTTTCCATGCCGGTCGGAGTGATTGGCACAAAATTAGCGAACTTCTTGGCTTTCTCTGCTGCTTTTGATTCTTCTTCAGCATCAGGATTATGCGGCACTGATTGTCCCGAACCAAATAACGCAGGTCTCGGCTTGGCAGGCTCAACTTGTGGCGCTTGCTGCTGCTGAGGATACGGGACACCGTATGGATTCATGTACGGATTGGCATACGGATTTCCATAAGGGTTGGCATAAGGATTCGCGTACGGATTGCCATAAGGATTGTTTGGGTCGACCGCTGGTCCGCTGGCGACAGTAGTTTGAGCTGTAGTCGACAACGTCACCGAAGGTGGTGGCGGGACTAAATTAGTCATCGCACCGGGAGGCGGCGCCGGAACTTGATTGTACGAGCCATAAGTGGCAGCGGCCGGTTGAACAGTCATTGCTGTCGAAGACTGCGGGACGGCTCCTGACGAAGCCGGATTGTAAGCACCTGAATCTGAGGTTTGCACACTCATGCCGGCGCCAGCTTTGGCTACTTCTTCAGCGGGAGGAGCAATCGGCTCCATCGATACTTTCGGCAAAATACGCCCGGAACCATCAGATTCCGAACTCATTTGCTGTTGCTGCTGACCTTGCTGTTGAGCGAGCTCCACCTTGCGAGCTTCTTCCTGCCTGATGCGCTCAACCATGCCGGGATCGGCTTTCGGTCTCAACGCACCAAGAATCCCATGTCCTTGTACGCCTTCTCCGCGAGCATCAGCAGCCCCGGGCATCGACTCCTGCCTGGCACAACCAGTCAGGAGTAGCGCTATCACTAGCGCTGAATACTTCAAATTGTTGGGTGAGCTTTGCATTAGGGGGTGTATCACGCGGGCGGTGTGAGTTCTAATAATTCTCAATTTTTCTTCAGTAAGCTTCCTCGTACCTGAGTATCTGTGCGGCTTGCAGAACCACCAAAACCTGCTCCTGAACCATTTCCATAACCGCCACTATAAGATTGGACGGCTGGTCCTGTGTAATTTCCATTTGACGGTCCACTTGAAGGTCTCATGCCTCTAGCTGGTCCGGCGGAGGCTCCTTGTGATTTCGGCGGAGTCATCATTTTTCCCATCAAACGATTGGTGTTGGTCGCGTCAGGAAGCGCGCCACCACGGGGAGCCATGCCTCTAGAAGGGATGTTGGTACTTCCAAATCCTGTTTTTGGCAAACTGCCCATACTCGGCATTTGTCCATTCGATGTGCGCAAAGGTTGGCGCGGTCCACCCATCTGCAATGGAGCGCCTCCAGGACCACCACCGGGTCCTCCACCAGCGAGAGCACCGGCGCCGTTGCCACCGCCGCCGCCATAACCATTTGGTCCAGGTGGCAATTCAATTTGCTGGTTTGCGGAAGGAGCTTCTCGAAAATCTCTTATAATCGGGCGCTCATCAAGAATCTGCATCTGTCTGGGCGCACTATAGAAGGTGGTTTTATCCAACTTCTTTTGATCGATTTTAAAACCTTGCGCAGACGATGGCAGAGCAAAAGCCGCTACAGAAGCGGATGCTGCTATCACCAAACTGACTGTCTTCAATAACTTGTCCATTATTGGAACTCCTTCCCCGAGCCAAAAGGCATTTACGCCATTAGTATCCGAATCAACGACCTAGATCAGAATCTAGGAATACGGGCATACCGCATAGCGGCGCCTCTCACTGGCGAAATTGCTCGCCTACCAATGTTTTTAATGGTCCTACCGGCCTTGCTTGGTCGGTTGGATTTTGCAGATTGCCCAGCAACAAAATCGTCCTCGGGTAAAGAAAGATCTTGCGTAGTTGATTGATTAATCACTACTGGTTGAGGGGCTTCAGGCGCATTAGCACCATCCTCTCTGTCATTCAGCTTGGGCTCTTTCCCGCCCATACGCATGCCGCCGCCACCACCCATGCCCATCCCGGCGCCACCAGCAGTGCTGATTTGGTCGGATTGAACTCCTGAGTTTGGCGGTTTGACTTCATTGCACTTGTAGTAGCCGGACTTCTTTTCCTTAGGTATGAAAGCGCCAGCGTCATAGTGTTGATAGCCCTGCTTTTTGGCTCCCATGCGAGGTGGTCCGTCAGGAGCTGAGCCTCCGCCACCGGATGGTCCGCCCCAAATTCCACCACCACCGCCTCCACCAGGAGGAGTAGCGCCGCCCCAGGTGCCCATCGCTATAGGCAAATCAAGACGGTCAGGTAAAACTGGAAAACCCGCGGACGGCACGGGCTCGTCTGCGGCGATTGGTTCTATCGATGGATCTGGTTTTCTTGGTTTTGGGCGCGGTCGGTAAGCGTACCCGCCACCATTACCACCCGAGGATTGAAACCTCTGCACAGGTGGGGGCGCCACTGGATGACGCTCCATTTGACTCTGTTTGTCGTACTGGTTGTCACCAGGCTTGTGGACAAATTTGCCCATGTTCGTCTGGGGCAGTTGAGCCCAGGCTGCGACAGGGACCGTCAGTCCCATCACGATAATTGCTGCCATTAGTGGCGCACGCTTCATCTTCACAAATCCCTCCAAAGGAGATATCTGCAAACCGCGAGCACAATGCCTCAAATACTTAGTAAAAAAAACGCCAATGAAATAAGTAACAATGAAAAAGAGGCTTTATATGTGATCTTAGCTTCAGTCTACCAAATTTTAACGCGATTTAATCTCCCCTGCAAAAGTTGGGCGGAAAGTTGGCAGTTAGCCACGAAATGACTAATTTTTAATTGTTTCGGGCACCATTGTCAATATGGCAGGTGCATTCTGAGGGGGAATGTGTTAGCTAGACAACACTTTTTGCCAATTCAGGCAAAAAGCCCTTGTCAAGCAAAAAAATTGGTGCCAAATATACATCCATCGCTAGAATGAATACTGTCCAACCTATCGCTTTTGGCGCAGGATCTGCGTTATCAGCCACAATCAATTTTAATTCCCGTTTCTAAGTTGTGTCATTAATATGGTTTTTCATTTACTTTCACTTGATACAGCCGCTCCAGCAAGCCGTCAGCGCCTCCTTGCCTCGACAGCATTTGTCCTTGTAAGTCTTTCGTGTGCAATATCAGACTCAAACTTCTCTCAGCCTGCACACGCCAAGGGAGCACGCCGGGCTGCCAGTGGCGGAGGTGGGGGCGTCATGCTCAAGTCTCCAAACCCAACCAACCCAATCGAACACAACAACCGCGCCGTAGAACTCGGCAGCTTGGGGCTATGGGCTGACGCCATCCGCGAACATGAAATTGCTCTTGAGGGCGACCCTTACAGAGAAGATTTCAAGCAAAACCTCTCGGGAGCCTGCCTGCGCTTTGGCGATTCTTTAGCTTCAAAGAAAAAATATTACGAAGCGATGGTTCAATATCGCAAAGCTTTGGTTGCTGACCCCGCCAATGCCGTTGCTGACAGAAACCTTGATGAATGTCTGAAAGCGACCGGTAAAAATCCGGATGATGCAAAGGTCAGACACTCAATTGCAGAAACCGCCGAAACGGAAGGTCGCTTCAAGACTGCTCAAGTTGAATATCGAAAAGTCACTCGTATGACTGACGATGGAGCAAGTCACGCAGACCTAGCTCGATCACTTCGCAAAGACGGTCAAGATGTGCCCGCTTTTGAAGAAATGAAGATTGCGATCAACAAACCCTGGAAAGACAAAAACGAACAAGCAGCGTGTCATAGTCAGCTTGGTGACGTACTCTGGCAATATGCTAAATCAGCGCGTGATCGTGGTGACAAAGTCGCAGGGATGAAACGTCTACAAAATGCCGCCGTCTGTTATCGCCGAGCTGTCACGCTCAACCCCGCATATTCAGACGCCATTCAAGGATTAAAAGAAGTCGCACGCGAGGCAGTTTCAATAAATCCGTCTTTTGATAATCACCTCATGCTGGCTGGTGCATATCAATTATCAGGTGACTTTGAACACGCAAAAATGGAGTACGAAGAATGTTGGAAGAAAGGTCCGACATCACCCGCTTTAGCCAAAGCACGACGCTCTTATCACATGGCTGTTGTGACGAACCCTACTACACCGCCTGCAGTACTAAACACAACGCTATTAAAAGTAGAAGATTCATTGAAACAGAACAATGATGATCCTGAGATGTTGTACATATATGGACGCGGAAAAGAAGCACAGGGCGACAAAGATACCGCTATGAGAGCCTACAGAGCGGCTGCTGCAAAAAATCCATTAGTTGTTCCTGACCTGGCGCAAGGTATAAGTCGACTCGGCGGTGGCCCGCCACCGACCATTGCTGGTGGCGCCCCTGGTGCTGTTCCTGCTGGCTCAGGAACCGCCGGGGTTGGAATGCCGGCTGGCGCCCCGGTTGTCCCACAAGCTCCAGCTGCCAAGACTTTAAGCCCGACACGATTCGCCGCCATTGAAGGGAAAATTCGCAGTGGAGACGTGGATGGTGCTATGAAAGACCTCATGGATGCGACAGACAAAGACCCTTCTGACGGTAAAGCATGGCTCTTACTTGGACGCTGCTATGAGAAGAAAGGCGATCTCGATCAGGCTTCGGCTACTTATCGACAGGCAAACAACTTAAAAGATCCGGAAGCAAAAGATGCCTTGCGACAGGTTGACACTTCACGCATTCAAAAGCTGAAACAAGAGGCAGAGAAGCAGGAAGCAGAAAACAATTTTGTGGCCGCTGCTTCAAGCTGGAAAGATGCTGCCACCATCGCACCTTCCTTGATATTGCCCCATAAAAAACTTTCAGAAATGTTGATTAAAATGGGCGATCAAAAAGAAGCCGATAAAGAACTTAAAAAAGTGAAAGATTTGGAAAAAGAATAAATGCAAAACCGCCGAATTTTCAAAACCAAATCAAGCAAATTAGCAACGCTACTGGCGACGACATTATGCTTGTCGATTCTGGTGCCAAATGTTTTTACGCTTGCTGCATTTGCAGAATCATCTATCGCTGATGCCGACCAACTTCTTTTGGAAGGAAAACTAAAACAAGCCGAAGATGCTTATCGTGCGCTTGTAAAAACAGACGACTCCGGTGACGCACACGCAGGTCTGGCAGTCGCTTTAGCCAAACAAAATTGGCCTCCGAAAATTGTCGAAGCTGAAAAACTCTTGCGTTCTGCCAAAGAAAAATTTTCGGACAATACAAATTTGATGGCTGCCGCGGGATTTGTTTCTTATGTTCACTCAAGAACGGTGGCATCTCCTGCAAAACGCGATATGTATCTCGAAGCTTCAGAAGCGCTCTGCAAGCGCGCCATCAAAGCGAATCCAGAAACTGTCATCGCACATCAAACTCTGGGACTTGTAAAACTAGCCCAGGATGATGCCGAAGGTGCAATCGAACCACTTAAGAAATCGGCTGAGATGAATGACAGTGTCAA
>JACMKL010000206.1 GCA_014380105.1 Candidatus Melainabacteria bacterium | reverse complement strand
TTACAAAAACAGAATAACTTTGAATATTGGCAGAAAAGGGGCAACGGAGAAAGATTTTTTCGATGTAAGATTAACTCTTGAATCCGGCAACAGGGTGGCATGTGGGCAGCGTATTAACCAGAGAGGCGCTCGGCGCCGAGCTAAAGGCACTAAAAGAGAACGGTAAAACGATTGTTTCAACCAACGGTTGCTTCGACATTTTGCACGTCGGTCACATCCGCATACTGCAGCAGTCAAAAGAGCTTGGCGATATTCTTGTCGTTGGTATCAACAGTGACGCGTCAGTCAGAAAGCTGAAAGGCGAAACTCGTCCCATCAACAGCGAAAAAGATCGCGGTGAAGTGCTGGCAGCACTCGGCTGCGTCGATTATGTGAGCGTCTTCGGCGAAGACACTCCTGTCGAATTTTTGAAGGTCATACAGCCGAATATCCACGTCAAAGGCAGCGATTACAAACCGGAAGATTTGGAAGAAACACCGATCGTGCAATCGTTCGGCGGCACAGTCAAAATACTGCCTCTGGTGCCAAACAAATCTACGACTTCAGTCGTTGCAAAAATTGCAGCAGACAAAGCCTGTAACTAAATTTCGCGTCGTTAGCGTTATTTCCGACCGCCCTTTTTATTGGCGAGAGTTGCAATGCGCTGTCTGGCATCGTCACTGTATTCTGCATTACTCGCCACTTTGAGCGCTTGAGTGAAATTCTGAGTAGCTTCTTCTTTCTGATTTTGTTTTTCTAGAATCAGACCCATTCTGTAATAGGCTTCTCCCAATTTGTAATCATTTTTGACAGCCAATTTGTAAGAGTCGAAAGCTTTTTCCATGTCTTTCTGCATCTCGTATGCCGTGCCGAGATTGTAATGGGCAGTGGCTAATTTAGGGTCTAGCGAAACAGCTGTTTGCCAATTTTTGATAGCACCGATCATATCTTTCTGCGCTCTCAAGGCCGCTCCGATGCCATTGTATGTGATGGCATCTTTGGGATCGATGGCAAGCGATTTGCGGAACTCGGAAAGCGCTTTGGCATAGAGATGCTGCTGGTTAAAGATCAGGCCAAGATTGCAGTGAGCCTGCGAAAATTCCGGATCAATACTGAGAGCTTCCTGGTATTGCGAAATAGCGTCAGGTAGATTTCCAGACAAATGGGCTTGAACAGCTTTGTTGTAGACAGCTTTCGCTTCCATTTTATTTCCAGACGAAGCAGCCGAACGTTTTTGAGGCTGCAATTCAACTTCATCACTTGATGCTTTAGAAGGTTTTTTCTCAGGAAGTTCGTTAGCCATCACAAATTCTTCCGGTGACTCTTCTGCTTCCGGCTCCGCCACTGGCGCGGCTTTGCGCGGAGGAGCAGTTGCCGTTTTGACTGGCTGCACTTCTGGAAGCGGCGAGGCATCATCAGCAAAAATAGACGGTGTCGGAGCTGAGCCAGGTCGCGGCGCCCGTGCCGAACCCGGGGCAGGAGCGACTTGCGCTACTTTGACTGGGGCGGCTTTGACTAAGACAACTTTTGGAGCAGCCGATTTTGCAGGTTCGACAGCGACTGGTGAAGCTGGTTTTTCAACGGCGACTGGTGCGGATTTTTTTACTGGAGGAGTAGGTTTTGTCTCTTCTGGAATAGCGGGTTTAAGAGCAACTTGTTGCCCAGGCAACGGATCTGCTCCGGCTTCTCTCAATAATTCTGCCTGGATTGCAGCATCAGCTTGTGGATTTTCAGCGGCGACAGGTGCAGCTGGGGCTGATGGCGCTTCAGTAATGGCTGGTTCGGATTCTGCATCTGCTGATTGCGCCGGAGCTACGGCGGCAGCCGGAGCCGGTTGACCGGCGGCTTGTCCGCCTGTCCAATCCCATGAGCCTTGCGCATTTGTGGTCGAGTCAGCGGTTGCCTGCGGTGTGCCTGCTGGCTCTTGAGCAACTACTCCTTCTCCTGGCACTGGTGCTGATATTTTGGTTTGTTTTGTTTTTGCAGATTCGTCGCCACCAGGGACTTCCTGACCCATACCTTCATCACGTGAAGCGGAGGCAGTGGAGCGAGATTCTTCGACAACTGCAGACGATGGTGCTTTAGTAGAGCTAACCGAGAGGTCGACGCCTTCGCCAAAACTCAAGACTACAAGCCCTTCTTCCAATTTAACTACTTTTGGTTTTACTTCCAGAGCTTCCGGTAAATCCAAAACTATGCGTGCAGTTGGCTTTGGAGTGTTTGTCAGATTTGTATATCGTAAAGCCTTGATGGCAGGCAGACGTTTGATGATTTGATTGCTGAGAGTTTCTGGATTGGGCAGGTTGCCTTTATCAAGCGTGGCATTCACAAAGTCGAATACGACACGATGGCTCGGGCCAGGCAAGTCGAGAAGGTGAGGAACAGTAGGAAAGCTGCCGTTTGACGCAAATTGAATAATCAGCTGTTGATTCGCATCGACAGTGATGGATTTGATCGCACCGGTTGCGCCGGCAGCGAAAACCATTACTGATTGCGAGGCTGCTATCGCAATTGCTGTTAAGGCGGCAAGCGATCGAATATCTTTTGGACGACGTTTGTGATTTTTCAAGATATCTTCAAAACCTTTGTCCGTAGTCATTTCCATTAACCTCGTCTCAGCCGAAAATTCATTCCGGCTCGTCGCCGTCTTATAAGTGGCATAGTGTACTTCAGTAAAATGTTTGCTTACAGGCGATTCTGTTTAAGTTTGCCTCGAAATTGCCGCAAGAATTGACCCTCAAATCTGTCCATTTCAGCGTATGATTTACCTGTATAGACGGTCCTTGCAGTGAATGCCGAACGGACAGCGTTGCCAAGAGAGCGTCTATTTGCAAAAGTAATTTATCTCGCGGAATACACCAGAACAGGCAGGTTAAGCAGGTTGAACTCACTAGTCAAGACGAAGATTTCACTGGTTGGCGCACTATCTGCGGTATTACTAAGTTTTCTTGCATGCGGCGACGCAGAGGCTCGCGATAGCCGACTCTCCCGCCTTCTCGGACAAAAGACACCCGATCATCTCGGACAAAAGTCTCAAGACAGGTTAATTGCGCCACCCCAAGAAATGCAATATTTTCCAGTGCGCGCCGACGGGCAGGCTTTTGTACTCGAAATCGATACAACCGTTAATTTCACCGACTCACTAAATCGCTTCTATTACGATCCGAAGTGGCGCGGCGAGGTTTGGGCACCTTTCAATCAGTGGTCGATTTCAGAGCGCGCCACACGCTTGATGGCAACCTGGCCAGAATATGACGAATTCAGTCAGTATCGCAAACTCAATAAAGTAAATAAGTTCTTTGAGCGCTATTCAGGATTTGGTCCATGAACGATAGAGGCATGAGGCTTGATCACATAGCGATTGCAGTCAGAGACCTTGAAGAGTCTTTGAAATTTTACAAAGAGCAATTGGGATTGAGCGTAATTGATATTGAGATTGTTGAGGAACAAGGCGTGAGAGTGGCTAAACTCGACGTTGGTAATACTCACATCGAATTATTAGAGCCCCTATCTGAAAGTACTCCAGTCGGAAAATTCCTGGCACAACGCGGTCCTGGACTTCATCACATCTGCTTAGGTGTGAATGATATCGAGTGCGAATTAAAGAGTTTAAAAGCTAACGAAACCAAGATGATCGACTCAGAACCAAGGATAGGAGCGGGTGGAGCGCGCATAGCGTTCATTCACCCCAAGGCCACAAATGGTGTTCTTATGGAGTTGTCAGAATGGCCCGAAGGGTCACACTGACCCCCACTCATTAGTCACTTCATAAAGTTTCTTGAAAGCCGATTGCTTATTGTTTGTGTATGTTTCACGCATCCCGCGCGTAATACTGGTAATTTACTCTGACGTTTATAAGAATCGTGGAGGCAGATTAATGCCAGTAATGACTGAACTTTCCAGTATTGAAAAGGCTCTCGGCAGCCAGTCCAAATATTTTCTAGAGCATGAATGCAAAGGGATCAGCAAAGACCTTCTGCATTTGCCAGGTCCAGACTTTGTTGATCGCGTCACATCAGCTAGCGATCGCAGCCCTCAAGTATTGAGAAGCATCCAAGCTTTGCTCAATCATGGTCGTCTGGCTAACACAGGTTATGTTTCGATCCTTCCTGTTGATCAAGGTATCGAGCACTCAGCCGGCGCATCTTTCGCAAAAAACCCAATCTACTTTGACAGCGAAAACATCGTCAAATTGGCTATCGAAGGCGGATGCAACGCTGTTGCCTCAACATTCGGCGTACTTGGCTCAGTTGCCAGAAAGTACGCTCACAAAATTCCTTTCATTGTCAAAATCAACCACAATGAGTTCTTGACCTACCCTAACAAATACGACCAAATCATGTTTGGCAACGTACATCAAGCTTGGGAAATGGGCGCAACCGCTGTTGGAGCAACAATCTACTTCGGTTCACCTGAATCGGGCAGACAGATTCAAGAAGTTGCTCATGCATTCCATGAAGCTCATGAACTCGGCATGGCTACTGTGCTTTGGTGCTACCTGCGTAACAACGCATTTAAGGTAGGCGACATCGATTACAGTTTGGCTTCCGACCTGACCGGACAAGCAAACCACTTGGGCGTAACCATCGAAGCCGACATCATCAAGCAAAAATTGCCTGAAAACAACGGCGGATACAACGCATTAAAGTTCGGAAAAACCGACGCTCGCGTTTATTCAGAATTGACCACAGACCACCCAATTGATTTGACCCGCTACCAAGTAGCTAACGGCTACATGGGACGTCAGGGACTGATCAACTCCGGTGGCGCTTCCGGCTCTAACGACCTTGAAGAAGCCATCAAGACTGCCGTCATCAACAAGCGCGCAGGCGGCATGGGTCTCATCAGCGGCCGCAAGGCGTTCCAGAAGACGCGCAAAGAAGGCGTCGAGCTGCTGAACGCGATCCAAGATGTCTACCTCTCGAAGGACGTCACCATCGCCTGATTGATAGAGTCGGCGCATGGTGCGTCTTGGTGAGCTGCTGATCGCCACCGGCGAGCTCAACGCACACGAGATCGAACAAGCGGTCCGTGCCCAGATCATGTGGGGCGGGCGCCTCGGCACGAACCTCGTCGAGCTCGGCTACATCGATCTCGAGCTGCTCTCGACGTACCTCGGCGAGATGAGCGGCTACGCCGTCGCGACGCCGTCGCTCCTCGACGATGCGGATGCTGCGTATGTCGCGAAGCTCCCCGCCGACGACGCGCATCGCCTGCGCGCGATCCCGCTCGGCGTGTTCACGAGCGGCGGGCACGTCGCGGTCGCGTTCGTCGATCCAACGGACACGGCCGCGATCACGCAGGTCGCCGACAAGATCGGATCGAACATCACGCCGTACGTCGTGCCGGAGCTCCGGGCGCTGTACTACCTGGAGAAGCTGTACGGCCTGCCGCGGCGCGCGCGGTTCATTCGCTCGGGACGGATGAGCACCGGCGAGATCGCACC
>JACMKL010000205.1 GCA_014380105.1 Candidatus Melainabacteria bacterium | reverse complement strand
TTTTTCATCGTTATAGAGCACGGTCATGCGCAAATTCACCTTGTGATTTATAGGCGCAAGCGAGATTCGCACCCACCGCCTTTCTAAGGCTTTTCCCTGAATGTGAGTCCGGCTGCGTCGTCGTCGGAAGTAATTTCAACCAACCCGTTTGAGATCTGTTGAGATTTATAGCCGCCCATCTCTTCAGTTAAGGCGACAAGTTCGTCCATCAATTCTGCCCGATGTTTTTCTTCGTCTTGAATCAACTGATGTTCGTCCTCAAGCTCAATGCCTGGAAGCCGCTTTTCATACTTCAAAATCAGATCGCTGAGAACTGACAGGTAGTCTGCTTCTCCCTGGCTCAAATCATCAATGCGATATGCAAGTTTCTTCATTACCCTAATTGCGTCTTCGAAGTGAGAGCCTTCGCGCAAGGGTATAAGCGGAAACTGATTTATAAGCTCTAGGTATGCCTTGTCAATTTTGGTTGAGGTCATTCTCTTCACCGATTATACTTTGCATTTATCGAAAATATCTTTTTGATATCGGCTTTGTCAAGGCTAGGTGTGTTTAGTGGGGAGATTGGTTGACAGATTTATAACCGAATGACTATACAAAATTTTCTAGTACAAGAATTAAGAGGAGGCACCATGTACAGCGCCTCCTCCCAAAGTAATTCTTGTATGTAGAACTAGCCCTACGCCAAAGCTTCTTCCATTTTGTCGAACATTCCAGTCCAACCTTGAGTCATACCTGCTCTGCCATTTATGAAAGTAGCAAGTTCTTCTGGAGTTGTGTTGCCATAAGCTTCCCACTCAACTGTAACTCGTGTTTTATCTGGTCCTTCTTCGGCAAAACTAATTTTTGTCAGCATTGTTTCTGGCCAGTTTGCCGCAAATGGGTGACGCGTCACATTTTCAGTCTCGTCGCAAAATTGCTGTGTATAAACGATGCGGTGCGGTTTTTCAATTTCTATATAGTGACTTCGTCCATACATTTTCGTTTCACCAGCCGGCATGGAATAAAAAGTTCCGCCACCAGGTTTGATATCAGCTCTAAAAACTTCCATGCAGGGAGAAGCCTTTTTCATCCCTTCTACTGTCGCAAACAAGTCGAATATGACATCGATAGGCGCTTCAAACGTGCGATTTATAACGAATAGCTCTTTGCCTTGTTCTTCTTTTCCGAGATATTCAGCAAGACGATCCCACGTTGCGTTTCCGCCAGCCTTCTTGATAAATTTGCGAGTTTCTTCTGCGGCTTCTGCAGTTGCAAGCGCCATCGTCATGTCCATTGTCGTTTTTCCGTTCTTTTCAGAAAACAGTACGGTGACGCGAAATAGAGGCGGTTGTTCATCATTAGCCCCGTGGTCATAAACCAATTTCTTCAGCGGCTCGACTTCAAAATATTTTGTCTTATTCGGATAGTCCACTCCATCTGGTCCATGCATTGTGTAATGCCAATGACCACCAACTTTCAAATCTTTGCTGTGCGTGGTGATGGTAAATCCCCGCGGTCCCCACCATTTTGCTGCTTGCTCAGGATCTGTCCAAGCATCCCAAACCACTTTCACCGGAGCATCATAAACTCTCGCGATTTTGAGCTCATTGCTTTTTGTTTTTACGGCCATGTTTCTTTCCTTTCTGGTCATTTTCCGTAGTGACAGTTTTGAGGTAAGCCTCCAGGCGGTCGAAGCTTGCTTCCCAAAAAATTCGGTATTCGTCTATCCAATCCCCTGCTTCCTTCAATCCGTCGCCGTTGAGTTTGCAGGGGCGCCATTGTGCATCCTTAGTCTTCGTGACTAACCCAGCCCTCTCCAGCACCTTTATATGCTTGGTAATAGCCGGTAGGCTCATGTCATTGAGAAAAGGTTTTGCGAGGTCAGACACATTCGACTCGCCCTTGGAAAGCTGTGCCAGCATTGCTCGCCTGGTCGGGTCTGCTAAAGCGGCAAACGTTTGACTGAGGCTATCATGCATGGTATTTTACCAATAGGTTAATTAACGTTGCGGTTAAATATAGGATAGTGCAATCGGTCTGTCAATAGCCTGCATCGCCAAAACAAAAATGGACAAGAATCGATCGAGATTCTTATCCATAAGATGAGAGATGATTGCTGTTCGTTGTGCTCAGTTTAAATATTCAAATTTCACTTTTTGAAAAAACGGCCAGACAATGATTTCCTTCTGCGCTTTGAGAACGTCGCCGCTCGCTTTTGACACATAAAGGGTGGAATTGTCTTTCCATCGTATTTCCGGTGCTTCATACGCAACAAATGCATTGCCGACGCTAGTATTGGAAAGATTTTCCCAGTGATTCATCACTGTGACCTGATAGGACGCATTAGTCTTTGGTCCGCAATCTCGCGAAAATAGAATCGCTTTGAAATTTCCGTTAGGTGATTTTGATTGCGAAACTATTTCATTGACGCAACTATTGTTTGAGAAAAACCGCTCTTGTATCCATCCCCCGAATAGCATTACCAGCAAAACGAGGAGAACACCTCCGACAATTTTTACACCGTTCGACACTTAAAACCTCGCAAGTTATTTGCTGTTATCCATTATCGCCGCAAGACCTTCACTAAAACTATTACCCCAAACGTAATCAGTGTGCAATGCCACATTGCCATTCATATCTAAATAAATAGTCTTGTTTTCGTCCATTGTTCGTGCGAGACCGTCTCTATAAGCGGATATATGACTGTATTTGGGGGAAACAATCCAATTTCCCTTTGCATCAATCACTCCGTGCATATTTTTGATATTGCCCATTGCGTCAACTACTTTTGATGATTGCACAATTGCTCGTCCATGCTGGAAGTTTCCTGCAAAATTATTTCCTGAAATTTCAAATCGAGGTTCGATGACAATTTTTCCTGCCTTATC
>JACMKL010000204.1 GCA_014380105.1 Candidatus Melainabacteria bacterium | reverse complement strand
GTTGTTGTTGCTGTTGTTGCGGTTGAAATTGCGGCTGTTGAATTTGTTGTTGTGGCTGACCGCCTGGATTCATGTGTCCGGTCAACTGATTGGCAATTTGGTTTGGCATTTGAGAGACATTGGCGCCAGTTGCGGCCATTCCCTTTTGCATGTCTTTGATGCGAGCAGCTGCTTCTTTCTGATTTTCTGGATCGAGTAGAACGCAGGTCAAATATGATTTGTAAGCGTTGGCGTAGTCGCCGATGCCTTCCAGGCATTCGCCCATCAAATAATTATATTTGGCATTGCGTGGTTCGAGCATAACTGCTTGATTGATTTCACCGAGAGCTTCTTTGCGAAGCCCTTGGTTGAATAGAGTGTCGGCAGCCATTTTGTGCTTTTCGGCTTTAGCATGTTGGTATGCTCTGCCGAGGCTTGCTCGACCAGATTCGAGGCTCGGATTTTTTGGATCGAGTGCTTCGAGCTTTCTGTATTCAGTTTCTGCACCGTTGAAGTCGCCGGTGAGTTGCATGGCGCCAGCCAGACCGAGATGATTTTCGGCAAGTAAAGGATTAGTGGCGACTTGTTTGCGCCAGAGTTCAACTAATGCTTGTCCGGCTGCACTATCTTTCGAATCGCAAATAACTGCTTTGCGAAGCGATGCTGCCGCAGAGGTGAAATCTCCACGAGTCATGTGCAAGAAGCCCAACTGTCTATGGGCTGGACCGTAGTCGGCATCTTTGACGATGGCTTGGCGATAGTAATTCATCGCTTGAGCCATTTGGTTATAACGAAGATAAAGGTCGCCCATCTTTTGATATGTGCGAGCGGATGGTTCGATTTGCGTTGCGGCACCGTATTCGATTGCAGCGCCCTGGAGGTCATTGCCGGCGAGCAACTTGTCGCCAACTTCAATTCTCTGGTCAGAATTGCCTGGATCGATGCCTTGCTTGCTGAGTGATTCGCCGAGCTTCTTAGCAGCTACTGAATTGTCTGATGCGATTGCCAATGCTTTTCTAAATTGAACAGCAGCACTGGCGAAGTCACCGGCAGCGAAGCGCTGTTGACCGTATGCTGTACGTGCTGCAGATAGATTGATAACGAACTGTTTATTGCGTGGGTCATACTCACAAGCTTTTTCGTGAGCGTTGATTGCTTCAATCCAACGACCTTGCTTTCCGAATACAACAGCATTGTTGTTAGCGTCGATGGCCATTTGCGCATACTTTTGAACATTTTCGACTTGCAGTTGTGAATTGCGCTTAGAAGCCGCAATTGCATCCAACTTGTCTTGTTCTGCTTTTTTCAAAGCTTCGGCGTCTTTGGCCTTTTGCAATTTTTCTTCGTCGCGATAGTCAAGTCTGCGTGGGAATTTGCTTCCGCTAGCAGGAAGGAGGACGCGACCGCTGCTGAAGTCTTTCTCTTCGCGCTCGCTCGGCAATGGAGGAGTGGTCATTTTGGTAGCCAATGCCTGAGTACCTGACGCAATACCAAGGGTCATTGCCAGTACCAGGGGGGCGATTTGATTAAGTGAGGACTTGTTTAGCATCGTGAGAATCGAGGTGTCTTTTTTGAGTAGAAGCTGGTTCGCTGGGTGAACCCGACGTTGTCGAGAGGCGAATGTGAGCACAGCTTAACGATTGGGAGGGCAGCAAGTCTATTGGGGGGAATCCCATGGTCTTCGTATATTTCCCACAAAATCGGGTTTGGCTGCCTGACAACCGGGAATTTTGTCAGCCTGTGAGTGTATTAGATATAGAAGAAGTTGTAAAGATGTTGGCAGAATATGGTTCTAAAGAACGAAACATCCGAGTGGACCGTTTTACTCTTTAATTTTGTGGCATTGTTAGAATTAGGATGGATGACTCAAGCGGCTGATAAGGTTTGCTTTTCGCCAACTGGGTCGATGTCCCTCGGATTTATTGTCCGCGAAGAATTCATTCGGAGATTTAATTGGACTCTCTACCATCATCCATCCGCGCCAACCCGTTTCGCCCACGCACTATTCTGTGCGAGAGACATGAGCTTATCCGCTTCGGTCTTAAGCGAGTGGTTTCGGAAGTTGTAGAAATTATTGGCGAAGCATCAGACGGCATGACAGCGACGGAGATGATCCGCCGCCTGCGACCGGACTTTGTGATTTTGGACGTCGACCTCGACGTACTTAATGGCGTTGAAGTCTGCAGGAGAGTAAGCCAGGAGCTTCCTAATTCGAACGTTCTGGTACTTACCGACTCTTATCACGCAACTAAGTATCATAACCAGCTTATGAGAGCAGGGGCGCGTGGCTTCTGTTTGAAGAGTTCAGGACCTAGAACTCTTTTCGAGGCTATAGAGCAAGTAACTAGAGCTTTACCTTACTGTGATCCCAAAATCACTCAGTTAGTTAAGCAAGCTCCTTCGACGAGTATGCCTAACTGCAATCTCACTGATAGAGAAATTGAAGTTTTGATTCGTCTTGATCTTCGCAATAAAGAAATTGCTGAAGAACTAGACATGAAATTGCGCACAGTAGAAAAACACATCGAGTGTATTCTTGCCAAACTTAAAGTGCCAACTAGAACAGCTGCTGCTCTCAAAGCAGTGCAACTTGGCTATGTTTTGCTGCCCAAGATGCCTGGTCGCGACCCTGTCACCGGCGTCACGCACGAACAAACAGTCTCTGAACTGCAAGCCGAGCTTGCGATCGCAAACGATCACTTGAGAGCATTGCTCAAGCAAAACGAATTGCTTAAGGAAGCGCTGAATGAAAAGCTGCGTCCACCTCAGCAAGATGACAAGCTCGATGTGCCACCAACCTGAACTTTGTCGTCAGTTTGCTTTAGCTTTTAGCCTATCGTCGCTGCTTCTTTTGGGCGGTTGTTCCGAACTGCCCATTCAAGTTTCCAAAGAAGAACCAAAAGTAAATGTGAGCGCAATTTCTGAGACTACGACAGCTTCAAAGGCTTTACCAGCTTCAAAGGCGTGTACTAAAACTAGCTGGAAATACGTTTGTCAGCCTGATATTCGCTTCAAGACACTCAGACGAGAGCGGGTCGTTGCGGGTGAAGCTGTGGTCATCCGGATAAGCAAAATTATTGTTCACATCGGTCTTAAAATAGACACTCAGTTGCCAGAAAAAGTGGCGTCAGAGATCGTTGAACATGAGAAAGGGCATGTTGCAATTTGTCTGGACAATTATAAAAATGCTCAAGAAATTGCCGACCGCGCAGCCCAGCCATGGGTCGGGAAAACCTTGCAGGGAGAAGGCTCGACATTTAGAGATGCAGTCAAAAAGATATTGACAGATGCTCAAAAAGATATCGAACAGCAATATCTGGCTGATACCGCCGATGCTGTCACCGAAACATCCTCTATTTATGATCGTTTGACCACAGAAAATTCTAAATCCGATTACATTATGCATGCTGTTTCCGATGCGCAAATTGAATACAAGCGGCTGAAGCCCGGTCTTAAGTCTCCACAAAATAAAAGTCGCTAGATGCAACCTCAAGATTCAGAGAATAAAGCAAACTCTAATTCTTTTTCAGCGCGTCTGGCTAAATTAGATATAGCAAAAGCTTTTAGCATGCTTGTGCTTTATTTTGGTGCCTGGGCTGTTGTGCGCGTCTGCTGGCTGATTTTGTCAGTGGGAGGTGACAACATCTCCAATGATTATGTTGGGGTTGTTCCTGTCATTGATGAGAGCTTTAAGGGCAATTTCAATTTCGCGACGCTCCTGAACGACGCGCGCGTTGGGCAACACTTTGTCATTTTGCCAATTGTTTTTCATTGGGTGTCTGCTTGTTTTTTTGATTGGAACGCCCGATCAGAGCTACTTCTAGGTGTTGTGGTCAACCTGATTCGGTCACTTCTGATTTGCGATTTGATTTCATTTAGCTTTGATCGAAAATGGCGCGCTCTGGTACTGGGAATGGTACTGGCGATTGTTTTTTCTGTTACGCATTTGTCTGTGCATTTATTTGGTCAGGCTTGTTTTCCTGTCAGTCTCACAACATTAGGATTTACGCTCGGGCTGTGGGGACTGGCCAAGTATCAGGGAAACTGGCGCTCTGCGGCACTTATGCTAATTGGCGGAATTGGTTCTGCAGCATCGATGGGAAACGTTCCTCCTTGCTGGTTTGCTTTTTTTCTCGGACTAATCCTTTACGGCTATCGAAAGAAACAATGGTTTGTTTACATGGCATGGTTTTTGGGCGCCCTCATTTCTTTTGCGCCGTATTTAAATTCGTTAGTGTTTAAATCGCAAGGTTTAAAAGACTCACAACATGCCTTCAGCCCTCTATTTTTCATCAATCTACTTGGGCGTCCATTTTCAAATGAAGTCGGTTACAACTGCGGTCGAATTGCGATGGCAGAACAAGCCGGGCTGATCGGACTATTGATGTTCGCAATTGCTCTGGTGGCACTATGCGTGCGAAAAACCTACACCGTAAGCGTGAAATCGTCGCTATTACTTTGTGCATACGGTCTGAGCTCGGTCGTCATGCTCAGTGTCGTCCGTACCCTCGTTGCACCATGGTACGGTACCTTTGCCACTTATTTTTGGATGGGATTGATTGGACTTTTACTGTCATCTGTCCTGTCGGTCGAAGTGTCTAGTCACAAATCTGTAGACTTTCTCAGCGGTCGTTTGCAGCTCCGCCAAATTTCCAGAGGAAAATTCTGGAGCAGTGCTGCACTTGCTTGCTTATTAATGCTGCCAATCTTTTACATGCTTTCGAACAAATCTTGGACAGACAAACACGCTTACATGTACACGCGCGCACCAGCTTCAGAGTCTGCGTTGCGGCACTACAGGACAGCGCCGACTTATATTGAGTCACTGCTTTTTCAATGGGGAGATGGACGCACTGGTCTGGTCGAAAGTTTTGCTCGACCTCTCGATAGGCATCTGCTCTCATCATTTGCACCAAACCAAACCTGGTCACTTCAAGGTGATTTTGTTTTGCCTACAGTAAAGGTGACAAATTTTGAGGCATCACCTGCAGTGCGCTGGATACAAGACACTGCTGTGTCGAAGACTGTGAGCTGGTCCAATTATGAGCATTCGAATCTCTATATTCCTACTCCCAATGCAGTCAGTTGGCAAATAGCACTGCCCGACGATTTAAAGTCGGCAAAACTTCATTCTGCTTTTACGATTGGTCGAACCGGGCGAAAATCTGTTGGTACCATCACAGAT
>JACMKL010000203.1 GCA_014380105.1 Candidatus Melainabacteria bacterium | reverse complement strand
TGAAACGCGCGAACTGATCAAACTAAAGGAAGCGAATGGTTCAACATTGTTCGGCAAGACAGGCACTTACCAAGGCTCAGTCACTGGCTGGTTTGTAGGTGCAGTAGTGCAAGGCAAGAAAACATTTGTTTTCGCAACGAAAATAAGCGCAAAAGAAAATGCCAGCGGTCCGCAGACGCGGAAAATTACTGAAGCATTGCTTACGGAATTAGGATTGCTCTAGCGAACTAAGCCCAAACCACCACCGGTGGTGCGCTGCGAAAGGATCATTCTAAGATGACGAATTACTGAGCGTAATCCTTGAGCATCACAATCGGAAGGTGCTGTAAACAGAAGTGCTTTCAAAGCAACAATTGAAGTCTTCAAAACTGTGACACTGTCTGTTTCATCAACAAGATCCAAACAATCTGCAACACGATCGCCCCACAGGCGTGCTCGGCGTTTTATCTCAAAAGGAAGTTTTCTGTAACTGGCCTGGCTTCTAGCAGGTGCGGTATCCAGAAGTATGTTCGAGATTACCCATTTTCGTTCTGCTTCAAATCCGTGTCCGAGCGCAAATAGATTGCGACTAGGATCTCCATAAAAAAGATATTGTTCGACTGCCTGCAAAATCTCTCTAGTCGGCTTAGGACCAGCTAAATTACGGGCATAATATCCACGACCTTTGCGCCATGCACCAGGAATGATACCAGGTGGCAGTCCAGCAAATATATCTCTGACTTCGTGCAAATTGTCTTCGAGTTCAGAGACGGGACAAATGTACTCTTTCAAATAACTGATGTTACCTGGCAGCTCTTGCAACAACTAGAGTTCCTCACAAAACCACAGCACATCGAAACAACGACCCTCCTATGGTATGTGGTTGCCGGATCGTTGTCGATATAAGTGAACGATTACTTATTATCATCACTTGATAACGCGCGCGCGCATATAGTAAGCCGCATTCCAAGCCAGACCAGGAGTTATCAGCAGATAACAATTCTGACTGGGTACATAGAGCCACTGATCGACTCCTGATTGGGCTAAATTAACGAAGTTATTGCTCAGCTAAATTGTGTCTACAGCTAAATTTGGTCATGTGCCAGCCGCAATTAGATTAAAGAATCAACAGCATAAGCGGATTTCACTTACCAGGAATCGACTCCGCCGCCACCAAATCCACCGCCCGAAGAGCCGCCATCGAAGCCGCTAAAGCCACCGCCCGCGCTACCACCACCACCGCCCCACCCGTCACCGTGACTGTCGTTGCTGGATGAATAATGTGAAACCAATGGAGCCTGGTTAAAGCCGTTTTGAATTGTAGA
This sequence comes from Candidatus Melainabacteria bacterium, assembly GCA_014380105.1. Taxonomy (GTDB): domain Bacteria; phylum Cyanobacteriota; class Vampirovibrionia; order Obscuribacterales; family Obscuribacteraceae; genus QKMZ01. Next base: position 6,657 of record JACMKL010000203.1, on the reverse strand, counting down.
CATCCCTTGCCCCAAATCGTCGATGTACCACATCGAATCAAACCCGATGCCGTGACGTGACTCTAACGGCTCATACCAGTCCGGCGGAGCTGTGAGCAAGTCTTTGAATTGCTCAGCCCACTGGTCAGCGCAACCGAGCACCATGGCATACGGCAATAACCGCCCAAAGAGAGTGGGATCTTCGGACGCTAAAACACGAATGCGTTCTTTCTCAGCTTTTTTGACAAAACGCTTGAAAGACAAACACTCAGACAATACTTTCGCTCCTCGCTCTGTCCGCGACGGCATTGCGCCAGCTGTTAAAAATGTAATTACTGCAGCAATTCCTAAGCCCATACCAATTGCAGTGCCTTCGTTTCGCAGCATCACAGGTGCTACCAGCGCGCCGAACAATAACAATCCACTTATGTTCAAGAACCAGGTTCGATCAGCATCCGGGTGACGTGTAAAATACCCAGAATTGAGAAGTTGACTCCAGATCGATGTCTTTATTTGTTCGATATGAGGTTGGAATTTTCCTTGCAAACTCGAAAGATAAACGGTGTCAGAAACATATCCGAATAAGGCGTCCATGAAAAATGTTTCGTGCAATTTAAGTGGAATTGCATCTATAGGCGGAATCAGTTTTTTGAATTCGTAATCTTTAGTACTCATCATCAGAATGCCTTTGTAAGGCAGCTGCCTGATCTTGAGATAGCCTCTTGCTGCCAGATCAATCAAAGTCGAGAGAACATCAGGCATGTCACACTTTTCGTCAATAAGCGTGCCAACTTCAGCGGGCGAAAGATCTTTAGGTGGAGTAAATTCTACTCCTACGGCATATGTCGCTTTATCTTTGCCTTGAAACAGCCAGTACAGAAAGAGTAGAAGTGACCAACCGACAGGAATAAGAATGGCCTGATACCAATCGATCATGGTGTCTCGAACTTGCGCCAACTGAGATGGTTGAGGAATTGAGCCTTCAGGGAGACCGACGACCACTGTCAGGCCTTCGCCACCAAGCAGTCCTTTTGCTTTGTACGTTATTTCGTTTGCGCCGTGTGCAAATGCAGCGTGCTTTCTAGAACCATAGTTTCCAACAAATGATTCGACTTTTGCATCTTTTGAGGCAACACCGTCCGGCAAAATTACTTTTGCAGAAACATTGTCGATGGGAAATTTACTTTCATTGCCTGTGACGTTCCAATAGAATTCAGGTTTGTTGTTGAAATAATTGATTGCACGCTTTACGTCATAACTTAACTTGTAAGTCTTAACACCAGATACGGTGACATCCGGACTGCCTATCTTTACGAGTATTTCGCGACCATGGTTGGCAGTTGTAAACTGATAGGGGGTGCCATTTTCATCTTTGATATCTTTGAAATTGACGCCAATCGAATACATACCAGCGCCGCGTTCGTAAGTGGTCGGAATGAAGCGAAAAATGCCATGCCTTTTCGAATTGCCGAAATCCATGCGAAGCGTCTCAACAACGTTGATTGTGCCATCGTGATTTAATTTGAGCTGTGAATCAAAAGACTTGATTCGGTCGGCGAAACAGGGGTTAACGGACAAGACACAAAAGCAAGTCAATAGAGTCAGGCGAAGCGTCATGCTGACTGTCTTACCGATGATGTTCATTGTTAGTCCTCAACATGCTTCCATTGTTCACTTTTCGCAGCCTCGCTGTGCCCAAATTAATCAAACAATTATCTAAGGGGTATAATCGATCCACCTGACGGAGGTTCGCATGTACATTCTGATTGGAATGGTAATTTTCCTGGCAGTAATAGCAATTTGGATGATGGGTACATACAACCAGCTGGTGATGCTGAGACAAAGTGTCAGAGAAAGTTGGTCGGCAATCGAAACCGAACTCCGGCGCCGTTATGACTTAATTCCCAATTTGGTCGAAACCGTAAAAGGTTACGCAGGTCACGAGAAAGAAACACTCGAGTCTGTTATTCAGGCACGAAATAGTGCGGCTGCTGTGTCCGGTGCGCCAGAAGCTCAAGCGCAAGCACAAACAGCGTTAACAGGTGCACTGACAAAATTGATGGCTTTGAGCGAAGCTTATCCAGATTTGAAGGCAAACCAGAATTTCAACCATCTGCAGCAGCAACTTGGAGATACCGAAACAAGAATCTCTCAAGCTAGACGCTTCTATAATGCCAACGTCCGAGATCTGAATACCGCAGTCGAAACCTTCCCTTCAGTTCTTATCGCAGGACCAATGGGCTTTAGACCTGAGACATACTTCGGGATAGATAATGCAGAGGCATACGAACCAGTCAAGATCAATTTCGGCAGCTCGAAATCTGATAATGATGGCATCGTCCTCAAAACTACTGTTGATGAAAAGCAGAAATATTGACGAACAAATTCCAGCTTATGAGAAAGCGCACCTTAGCACTCAGCATCGCGCTAGGGTGCTTCACTGTGTTCGCCAATCAGGCATCAGCTGAAGAAATTTCTGATAGTGAAATAAAGAGTCTTCCTGAAAAAGCAGCTCTACCTGCGCGCGCATCTTTAGACCGAAGCGCATCTATGTTTGACCGATATATGGAAGCTGGTCAAAACGCAGCAGGTATTCGAGCAAACCAATTAGCTGAAACAAAATTGCTCGATGCTATTCGCGAAGCAAAAAAACCTTCTGCGCAAGCAGGACAACTTATCAAAGCACGCTTGGCTCTGGCAGACGTATATCTGAAATCAGACAAATTCATTGCTGCCGGCGAAATATTTCAGCAGTGCATGCCACTTGCCAAAAGGTATTTTGGTGAAGAGTCTAAAGAATATGCGCATTGTCTGCACGGAGTGGCGGCGGTTTTCTTCTATCAAGGGAAATATTTGAAAGCAGAACCAATGATTTTGCAAGCTGCAGCACTTCGGAAAAAACTTTTTGGAGCGAACAGTCACGAACTTGGCGAAAGTCTGATCATCCATGCTCGCATACAGGGCGCACTCGGGTGGAAGGACGACGCACACTTAGCCTTAGTAGACGGGCTTGAAGTGCTTCATGGGAGCCCGGGACCGAAATCTTTAGACCTCGCCGATGGATTGAGAGAAGCTGCTCTTTTCTATCACTCGCAAGGCAAACTTAACCGCTCTCGTGAATTGTTTGAATTGAGTTATAGCTTGAAAGATAAAGCTGTCAATTTCGAACAACCGCCAAATCTTCAGGGAAGTGTGAATTTCAAATGGGAAGATGGCAGTCCTCGTTCGCAAGAATTTACGGACGCCGATTTTCCGCTTAAGTACCTGGCGAGCAATCAAGTCAGAATCTCTTGCACAATTGTTGATCTCTGGGAATTGCTTGGAATCTTAATTTGCGTCACTAATATTGGCGACAAAAAAGTCGACATTGGACTTGGTGCACCATCACTCACAGAACTGAAAGATCCCTATCGACCTTTACCACTGATTAGTGAAAACTCCATCGACCATCGTCGTCGTGAGCGCACAATGTGGGATATGACTTACAACAAACCCTGGCTCGCCAATATTCAGAAGACGCGCACAGTAAGAGGATTCGTATCGCCCAAAGGACACGACATGTATCGCGGTCCAAACATCTTTGGCATCTACGGAAAATGGGGCGGCACACAAAGAATTCTTCCGCCGGAAAAGTTCATGCTCAATCGTTCACCGGAAGGACTTGAAGAACAAGCAGAAGCAGTTATTGAAGAAGATCTGATTCACTCAAGAAATAAAGGTGCCTTCGGTCTGGTTCCAGTCACGCTGGAGCCATTTGAATCACGCACCGGAGAGCTGTTTTATTTGAATCCTCGCAAGGAAGAATTACTCTTAAAAGTACCGGTCGGGAACACTACTTTTGAATTTCCTTTTCACGCCCCGCGAAGACGAATCCCACAATAATCAGATCAGACTTCTGGTTTGAAGCGATTGATTGCAGCACTATAACCTTCGACGTACGTGGGAAATTGTAGTTGTACACCCAACTCTCTTAGCGACTTTTCGGCATTCACCTGGCGATTGCCTCTGAGTGTGTAGTGACATTCTTCAATTGGCACCGAGCCAGGCAGAGGCAATTCTAAGCGTTTGCACAAAAACTCTACGACTTCTATATGTGTTGCAGGTTTGAGATCGCCCGCCAAATATATTTTTCCACGCTCCCCAAAATCGAGCGCGTGGAGGACTATGTTGGCGAGGTCATTTACGTGAATTCTCGACACATAATTTGATCCGTCGCCTGGAAGTTTGTATTCACCTTTCAACAATCGTAAATGTATTCCGCTATCAAAGCCATAAATGCCTGGCGCACGAACTACCTTTGCACCAATCGCTCTCCAAATATTTTCAGCTTCTAATCGAGATTTTGACTGCGGTGAATCTTCGTCAATCTCGGTTGTTTCATCCACCAATCCCTGCATTTTTCCATAAACTGCTGTCGATGAGATGTATACAATATCTTTTGCAGAAGAAACCAATTTGCTGGCGGCGAGATCTGATTCAAGATGTGGTGCAAACGAGATTATGACACGAGAATCTGTAGACAGGCTGCTAATTTTTTCTGCCGAAACGGAATCTGAAAATGATTCGATTTTGACTGGCGTAATCCCTGTCAGTTTCAGCTCGTCAAAATATTCAGCACTACGAGTAGTACCATACATGTCGAATTTAGACTCGGCCAGGTTATGAACAGAAAGTGCAACCTGTCCAACACCTAGAAATATTAGCTTGTCTATGGGCGCTCCCAACCTAGTTCTTCAACAGCATCATCGAATGAGACGCGCATGCGCTCACAGTAATGGAGAGCAATGATTGCCTGCTCAACTTTGAGGCGTTTCGCTTCTACCAATTCATGACATTGAGTAGCTGCGCCAAGCAAAATTTTGTCTAGCTTTCCTGCCGCAGTGAGAATTTTCACAACGTCGCCGCCGTGTTTTTTCTTAACGGTATTAGCAGTTTGAACGTCTTGTTCTGACAAAAGTCCAGCTTTGGCTAGCAGTCCTATTACTTTAGAATCCATAGCATTCTTGGCGATGGTCTTACGGGCGCTTTTTGCATCTACGCCATAGTGTTCGCGAATAAAGGCTTCTAAAGCCTCTTCACGAGTGAGCGCACCATTTCGCACAACTTCCTGCAAATTCAATGCCGCTTTAAGAACAGGAACACTGATCAATCCAGCTTCAATCAATACTTCACCAAGCGGCGGAGCAAATGGGCGAACCTCTGATTTATCAATTTTCTTAGCAGGAGTTGCAGTAAAAATATTGGCGTCGACTTTGCCACCACGAGCATGTGCACGTCGCACCGCCTCGGCTGCTTTCTTGGTGTCGAGCGAGCCGGATTTGACCAGCTCCTGCAGTTGAAGGGCAGCATCCAGAGTTGTCTCAGGAATTAGCCCAGCCTCAACAAGAAAGTGACCGAGCAAAATATTTGGTCGTTTGGCAAGTAAATCAGGCTTGCCTAGAACCGGATAAGAGCCTGACGGCAAATTGTCTGCCGCCGGGTAAGTGCCTGACGAGTAAGGTGACTGAGAATATTGTTTATTTTCAGGATAGGGACTTGGCGCCTGCGGATAGCTCGGCGCAGACTGCTGCGGATAGCCTGCCGAAGATTCGGACGGATAACCCTGTTGTCCTTGCTGAGGGTAGCCTTGTTGGGGCTGCTGTTGCGGATAACCCTGGGGCATCTGTTGTTGCGGATAGCCTGGAGGCATCTGTTGCTGAGGATAACCTGGCGGCATTTGCTGCTGAGGGTATCCGGGCATTTGTTGCTGCGGATAACCTGGTGGATAGCCGTAGCCTGGTGGATATTGTGGTGGATAACCCGGCGGATATCCGGGCGGATAGCCATAACCCGGTGGGTAGCCGTAGCCTGGCGGGTATTGGTAGCCCGGAGGATAGGTGTACCCAGGCGGCATCTGAGGCTGCAGGGGTTGTGCTGGCGGAGCTTGTGGTTGAGGTTGAGGTTGAGGCTGGGGGACCGGAGCCGGCACTGGAGGAGGGTCAGAAATTAGAGCCTCTGATTTATCGTAAGCGGCAAATGCATGCCCGCTTCCAGACGAATGACCATTAGGAGCCGCTTCTGCCTTGGAATTGCGGTCTTTTACCATCACCTCCGGAGGCATGGAAACATTCTTGTCGTCTTGCGGTAAGGAGAGATGCAGGACGTCCTGAAGCAGCTCGATGTCGTCAAATGGCGTACTCCAGACAATTCGAGAGTTCGAGCCTTCGCCCTCGTAGAGCGTCCACATGGGCTCAACGGCACCACCCACTTCCGCTCTCACGGTCAGGCTCCAGACGCTGTTTCGCCCCATAAATGGCAATTCAACGGTACTGCCTTTATTGATGGTCGCTTCCTGAAGAAGACTCTTTAATTCGCTCATCCGGGGCGGTTGCGGGAGAGGATCGAGGCGAATTTGTCGTTTCGGTTTGTACATCAACGAGACCCACATTTAATAGTCAAACTAATTGTGCCCGGCTCCATATACGGATCAACCTTATAGATGGCATTTACTAAGGATTGGCCGGTTTATCGGACAGTAAATGAAAAACAGAATTCGTTGACAAACTGGCTTTTGCTAAAATTGCAATAAGAAAATGGAGATTTTGAGTATGATTCGCCTTTTGTTTTTAACTCTCGCTTTAGTCATTTCAGTGAATGCGGCTTTAGCTAAAGATGCAGCGTTTGAGAGCTATTGGACTA
>JACMKL010000001.1 GCA_014380105.1 Candidatus Melainabacteria bacterium | reverse complement strand
GGCAGTCATGATATTGCGGTTGATCAGTTTTTCCTGGAGTTTGCGTCCAACGCCCCAAACTTTTGCCACCGGAATTGCTTTCAACACCTGAATTTGTTTTTCTTCCGATAGTGCTGAATAATCAAAGACTCCACCAAAGCGTTTTGTGGATTTTGCAATATTGTTGCTCAATTTCGCAAGGGTCTTGGTAGGAGCTATACCTACGCACACTGGAAGACCAAGCGATTGTTTGACTACATCTTTCAGGGTTCTTGCGGTGTCTGCAAATGCGGAAATACCGCTCACCAAAAGAAAACTCTCATCAATAGAATAAACTTCTTGTCCTGGCGCAAAACTCCCAATTAGTTTCATCACCCGGGCAGACATGTCACCATAAAGCGGATAATTTGAAGAGAGTGCAATTAGGCCATTCTTCTTGATCATTTCTTCGACTTTGAAAAATGGTACGCCCATAGTTACGCCAATTGCTTTTGCCTCATTTGAGCGCGCAATCACGCAACCATCATTATTGGATAGCACTACTACTGGTTTTCCTTCCAATTTCGGATTGAAAACTCGTTCGCAAGAAACGTAGAAGTTATTGCAGTCAACGAGAGCGAATTTTTCCGTTTGCATGATACTACAGCTGATGCACTACTGAAGTCGCTACTCCCCAAATCTGTATTTCTTCTCCGTCCACGACAACGGGAGTTACCGAGGAATCGTCGGAAGTCAGATGCAATTTTCCATCAATCATTTCAACTCGTCGAACTAATAATTCTCCAGAAACAACTGCGACTACAGTTTTTCCTGAAACTGCGTTTATAGAGCGATCAACAATTAACATGTCACCATGCCTGATGCCGCTCTCTTTGAGAGATTCTCCTTCAACGCGCATGAAGAAGGTTGCAACTTTGTTAGTGATTAACAAGTCGTTGAGGTCGAGAGATTTTTCGAGATAATCATCAGCTGGAGAAGGAAAACCGGCTGATGAACGACTGCCGGGTAATTGCATTTTTTAAGCCATCAAGGTCAGCCCGAGTGCCATATTTACATATGGTAACACGCAGGCTAACGGCTTGGCAATTAGCTTTAGTTGCCTCCTAGATGTTCAGTTTGATATGTAGTGCGGAACGAATATTGCTGTGTTTCCTGTGATTTTGCTCTTGTCAGCTCTCAGTCCAATTCCGGCTGGTTGCCCGTCGATAACCCAACTGCCCATCACAAGGTGATAGTTTTCGTGAGTTGGCAGAGTATGCAGAGCTTGCAGTATGAAACCTTCGCTTCCGTAGATGCTTTCCTTGGTCACCTCCATCTCTGGTTGTGCTGGATCAATAATTGAAACGCTTCCTCCCTCACGTCCGAATATGGGTTTTCTAACATGCGGTTTGAGACGCAATCGATCGGCTTCATGCGACGCATCATCGAAAGATGTCTCTAGCAAATTGCGGTGACCGGGAAATAAATCCCAAAGAATTGGCATGATCGCTTTGTTTGAAAGAATCATTTTCCATGAGGGCTCAATAAATTTAGTCAGGTTTGATTCATTGAGATTACTGAATACAAATTTGCCGCTACTTTTCTTGGCGTCAGAATCTTCATTGACAATGTGTTCCCACGGATAAAGTTTGAATAGTTGTTGAATGACATTTCCGTCAAGATCGATTAACTGTCCGAGGTCGTCAAAACCTAAATCGCTCATATAAAGAAATCGAACATCCATACCGGCTTGCATCGCACATGATTGTAAATAACGCACGGTGTCCTCGTCTTCACGCGATTCGACAACGCTTGCCATATGAATCACCTGATTATCTTCTTTAACTTTTGAAAACGCTTCGATCAATCGCTCGTGCAGGCTATTGAATTGATCAGAATCCGCTGGGATTTTCCCCCTGTCGCGCATATCTTCCATCCAAAACCATTGCAGAATTGCTGCCTCATACAATGATGTCGGTGTATCGAAATTCATCTCGAGCATTTTCAGATCGCCATCGCGGTATGAAAAATCAAATCGCCCGTAGATAGATTGATCTCGTCGGCGCCACGATCTACGCACTCCGTTTCGATAATGCTTTGGAATGCGGAGAGCCTCAAAGCATTGCTCAGAGCGTGATCCGTTCACTACATAATCAACCGCTTCCATTGACATTTCGTATAGGTCTGAGGTTGCCGCTTCGATTATATTTTCAACTTCATGCATCGTGAGTACGCCACAGAATGGTTCATCTAATGCTTCAACCCAATATGGCGGAGCATCGAGAATCGTCGAAAGATAACCATCTTCGTCAGCTCTTTCTCGCCAATTAGGACGTGCTTTTATACGTTCAAACTTCATGTAAGAAACTCCAGAGATTAAAATGTGTGGGTGCTAACTAGCCTCCCGAAAAGTGAAAGCCGCCGAAGAAACCGCGCGATACGCTTCCGAAAGAACTGCCGCTGGCGCGGGCACGACTGGCGGCCCCAGCGTTACTGCTTGAGCTCGATCCAGAAAAGAATCCCCATCCAGAACTACTTCGGGCGCCACTATATCCGGTGCCGCTTGTTCCATTTTCTTTTTCGTCATCTTTACCATTTTTCTTGTTTTTCAAACCCGGACCTGATTTGTTCATCAACGAAGCCGATGGTGATTGACTGCATCCTGTAAGTGTCGCACTGTAGGCGAGCACCGCACCCAGGGTCAATAATTGAATGGTTTTGCTTCGTTTTTCTTTGGGCTGACTTTCCATATTCGTAAGACTATCCTCGCATCGGGATGTGAGTTTTATTTTCACAGTCTTACGATTCTATAACTTCCGACATCAACTATTGACAACTGCAATAAAAACTAAATAGTCTCCAAATTCCCCGCCAGTCATAGGGTTTCACATAAAAACAAAAATGCCGCGACAAATTGTCGCGACATTTTGATTTCAACTATTTCGATCGAACCTTATTTGCCGAGTTATTTGCGCTTCGGTGGTGTCGGATCAATTTTGCGCGAACCTTCTTGCTGTGCACCATTCATCTGTACGCCAGAATTTGTATTCGTGACGCTAGAACTTGTGCTTTGCTTTGTTGGTGTCGCGGCAGTTCTGCCAGCGGCTCCTACAGGTGAACCGTGTGTGGCTCCGCCTGTGCGCGGCGGATACAGTTGGCTGTTGCCAACGGGCTTCTGCCAGGGAGTAACACTTCCCAGACTGCTGCTATTTGTTTGTGCTTGAGTAGAAGTTTGTGTAGATGCACTGCTACCTTGCTGATTGCTCGATTGTGAGGAATTCTGCCCGGAGGATTGCGAACCTTCCTGGCTGGTAGCGCCCGAGCTATTCATCGATGTCGACATGCTGGAAGCCTGGGACTCTCCGGCATATGCTTGTAAACATGGCAGAAGGGCGACTAGCGCTCCCAAAGCAAAGTAATGTCTTCTCATGATTTGTCTCCAACGGTATGCTGTCGAGGTTGTAGACAGAGAGTTCCGCCCGGAGTTCCAATATGGTGTTCTGCGCGTTAAATATACAGGCACCGCAGACTGTTCTGCGGCGCCCATTCAGTGTTTTGAGATTGCGAGATATTATGCGGCGTCGTGCTTCTCTGGAGTTACAACCAGGAAGAGTGGTGTAAATCTGCGCAGGGCGCTTGGAAGACCCGAAGCAGGTTTCACGCCGACGTCCATCCACGCTTTTTCGAGTGTTGGGACGTGTTCTTTGAAGCCCAATTTGTTGGCGGCATTGATAGTTTCGCGGGCGAATTTGGCGAATGTTGGTGAGGTTCCGGAGTTTGCGCGGGCTTCGTACCAGATTAAACCCGGCGCTTCCCATGCGTTTCCGCCGACGTTGACAGCGAAGTCTGCAAAGGCACGGTTTGGAATTCCGGAGTTTAAGTGAACGCCGCCGTTATCGGAGGTCGTCTTGATGTATTGGTCCATGTGAGCTGGTTGTGGATCTTTGCCGATTGCTGGATCATCATATGCGGTGCCCGGTTTGCGCATGTCACGGAGAGCTTTTCCGTTGATGCCTTCTTTCCAGATGCCATCTCCAACCAACCAGCTGGCTTTATCAGCTGACTGCTTGAGTGCGCGTTGTTCGATTAGTGCGCCGAATACGTCTGAAAGACTTTCATTGAGCGCACCAGGTTGTCCGCGATAGACAAATCCTGCTTCGAATTGTGTGACACCATGGCTGACTTCGTGCCCAGCGATATTTCTCAACATGAATGTTCTGAACGGGCTCTTTGCGCCTGGTTTTCCGTAAGTCATCTGAGTGCCGTCCCAGAATGCGTTTTCGAAATTTACGCCATAGTTTACGGTGGAAGACATCTTCATGCCTTTGCCGTCAATTGAATTGCGACCGTGAACATCTTTGTAATAGCTACGGATGTCGCCTGTGAATTCAAATGCCTTATCTACTTCAGGATCGCCAATTGGCTTTTCACCTTCAACGCGCTTCTTCACACCAGGATGAACCTCTTTTCCTTGTGCATCATAAACTTCAATGCGTCCGTCCACGGCAGTTGTTTCTTTAGCAGGTGCAAATTCGCGGCGCGACATCAATTCTCTGGTTCGAGCAAGAGTGTTGGTGTAAGCTGGATTGAGCGGATCGCGCAATGCTAGTTGTTCGAGAATATAAGGTGGGACAACACCATGTCTGTGACCACTTTCAATGTGTTCTACGCCGAGACGGTTTAGAGTTGCAGATTTTGCTGTGTCAATTCCTCTCACCAAGCCATTATCAGCTTTGGCAAAAAGACCCTCTTTCCACTTCACAAATGGTGCGGCTGTTTCGGTGGCGAGCGCTTTACCTACAACAGTAGAACCAATTTTTGCACCAACTCCAGCTTCAACCATCATGATTGGCATACCGCCAACGGTGTCGCCGAGTAGTTTTGAAGCCTTGTCCATATCGTCCATATTTTTGGCAGTGTAGGCACCGTGATAAACTTCAGCGACGGGGGCAGCTACGAAGTATGTGGCGAGGGCACCACCGGCGATTGCGCCGACTGGTCCTGTGCGAGGAAGAATAAGTTTGGCTGCTGCACCGATTGCAAAACCGATAGCGACGTTCGGCAAAATATGATCTGCATTTAGCGAATTTCTGAAACCTTGTGGAATTGCTTTGACACCATCCTTGGTGACATCCCACATGCGTTGTCCAGCACTATCTGACATTGATTCTTGTCTAGCCGTGTGGCGCTGCGCTTCGTCAATCTGCTGCAATTGCATGTATTGGCTCAAGCCTGCTTGCTGTTCTGCCTTTGGATTTGCTTGTTGTGCTTTGCCAGTTTCTAAATCGCCGTCTGCCATGATCGTATAACCTCTTTTCCAGCAATTCGCTGACAAGATGGATGGGTACAAGGGCACCGTCTCTCAGGAGCGGATATGACCTAATAGGTCAGAAGCCTGCTCAAGAGCAATATTCAATTCGTTGGGAGGGTTCTAATGACACAATAAGGCCGTCCCCCGGTCGTGTCGATTGGGGGAAATACGCCAAAGCGAAAGTTTCTGGAAAGAAACACCCGAAAGTTCGGCGGGCGCTTGGATTCGACGTTCTTGACATTGTTGTGCCATCGACCTGATTTAGTCAAAAGTGCTTCCGTTAACGGAAGTACATTCCAGTCTAAAAGGGTCAAGAGACGTGCAGGGGAATTCTGTAATCCTTTGCTAGGCAAGCGTTTTGAGCTTTACAGGGCAATTGACTCGATAGTGGCCATATCTGCGTCTGTTAGAACCAGCTTTTCAGCTTTGAGGTCATCCTTCATATGCTGAGAATTTGTGGTCCCTGTTAAAGGAAGCATGCCAATTTGAATGGAAAATCGAAAAATTACTTGAGCTGCGCCGGTTTTAAGTCTTTGGGCGATCGCTTGAATTGCTGGAAGCCCCATAAATTGGCTATTGGCAGTCAAAAGGGAAAATCCTTGATAGATAATGCCGTGTTCAATGCAAATGTCGCGAACCTCTTTATCCCAACCAGCGATGGCATAGCATCTGTTCTGTACAAGCATCGGCTTCGTTTTTGCCTTGCCGCAGAGTTGGTCTAGCTGTTCGGCTGTGACGTTACTGATTCCAATTATTTTCGTTTTACCCGCCGCGTAATGCTGTTCAATTTCTGTCCAAACCTCCCAATCTTTCGCACCTAGTCCATTACGTTGATATGGACTGTGCAAAACATATGAATCTAGATAATTTGTATGTAGATGCTTGAGAGAACTTTCAAATGATTGTTTGACTTGAGTGGTGAGGTCGGCAGCCGCGTCGTAGGGTGTGCGATGGTCTTGACCGCCAGTTGAGGTGAATTTGGTTTGGAGAAACAGTGACTCTCGGCTAATTCCCTTTTTTTGCAAATTCAGAAGCGCTTCACCAACCAGCTCTTCTTGATAGTGAATCAGTTGATTGGCAGTATCGATTGCAGTAAAACCAGCTGCTACAGCATCTTCAACGAGTTTGGTGGTGGCGTCCTTTTTCCACGCAGTTCCATACATAAAAGTGGGGAGTGAAACATCGTTATAGGTCTTGAAGCTCATTACTGTAATCTCCTGAATTTCTGTCCTACATTATGACTGATCGCTCAATCCAGAGAACTCACAAAATGAGAGTCTTCCGAGTCTCATTTTGTGCTTCTTTTGTGGTTCTAAGGTATATGATTGATAGACTTGGCACCTGGGGACACGACTCATTCCACTCTTTGATACAAACACTGCCACCGAGAACAGGACATCTGTCTCAGGTCATGAAGTTTATTCTGTTTGGTATGGTGATTTTCGAAATCCGCGTCCAGGTCTGATATCAAATATTCCAATCATAATGATTCATGGCGCGATCGTGTCGAGCCGATATCTTCTTCCTGTCGCTGCTGTTCTTGCCTCTGACTATAACATTATGGTGCCTGACTTGCCTGGTCATGGACTGAGTTCTAAGGCACCAAATGCGCTACCAGTGGTAGAGCAAGCAGAAATAGTTGCTGCCTGGTTGCGCGAGCTTAAGGTTGAGAAGGCAGTTGTTCTGGCAAATAGTTATGGCTGCGAAATAGTTGTAGAGCTTGCAATCAGGCATCCGGATCTCGTTCACCGTCTTATTCTTACAGGACCAACAGCAGATCCTTCTGCACCGACAAAATTCCAACAAGCGATTCGCTTATTTGCAGATGGCTTTGTTGAGAAATCTAATATGTTGGCCGTGCTGCTTCGCGATATGCGTCATTTGGGATGGCACAGAGCGATGCAAACTACTCAGTACATGATTGAATATGATTACTATCCGCGCTTACCACTTGTCAAAACGAAAACTCTAGTAGCCCGTGGTGGCAAAGATCCACTTGCCCCCCAAAAATGGGTTGAAGAAATGGTTAGTCTTTTGCCAGATGCGCAATTAGCTGTGATACCAGACGGTCCACACAATATCAATTTTACGACACCAGAAGAACTTGGTTTATTGGTCAGAAACTTTCTCGCCTGACCCACGTCGGTTAGTTATGTGCGTATCAAATAATTTCACCAGGCT
>JACMKL010000202.1 GCA_014380105.1 Candidatus Melainabacteria bacterium | reverse complement strand
GGTGAGGTCTTCGCCGTCATCGAAGCGGGCCGCCGACCAGGTTCCGGAATTTGCTCCATCAATTGTCCACCGTCCTTGCATGGTTTTGCCGTCGTCGCTCATCGTGCCCTGGTAGGTGACTTTTAAAGATCCTTCGGCGTGATAGAGCTTGGTGAACTTCACTAAGGGATAAGAAAAATTGCCGCCCACGATAGCCTCTCCGAGTCGGCCGTCGTCGAGGATGTTTCCTTCCAAAACGCCATTCATGTCGATAAACACCGCCTCAAAGCCATGCGGGCTGTTATCGCCAGTGTAGAAATAGCGACCGCGCCAACCGCCTTGAATGCTGTGTTTGCCAGTCACGTCCTGTCTCCACCGTGAATTTCTTAGCCGTCAAATATTTGCCCTGAAAGTGGTATCGCTAATCTTTCTTCAGAACGAATTTATCGATTTGCTTACCCTGGTCTGTTATTTGAGTGACTGTCAAAGTGCCACCATCTGATTTGCATACTGTGTATGAATGATCGTCATTGTGTACTTTGGTTAGAAAGTCACCCATCTCTTCGATTTCTTTATTGCTGGTTGAACTGTAAAGTCTGGCACCACCGGCTCCTGTGACGATGTGGATGACGCCGTTTGGCTTTGTCTTGGCCGTATTGTCATATTTTTTGTCGAGGACCAAAGTACCGTCGACGGTGCCATTGCGATTGATTTTTGCAGCCTTAGTCGTAAAGTGTAGTGGAAAAGTTCTTTGATAGTTATGGGCGTGACCGCAAAATACAATGTCCACTCCGCCTTTGTCCAATTCTTCGCAAATTAGCCGCATGCGCTGTTCTTCGCGATGGTACATGTCCATGCTAAAGGCGGGTTGGTGGAAGGTGGCAAATTTCCATTTGGCATTTTTCGCTTTAGCTAAATCGTCTGCAACCCATTTGCGCAATTCCGGATCTGCCCAATTCATGTAGTGATTTCCGTCCAGCACAATCCAATGAGTGTTGCCAAAATCGAAAGAATAATTTGCCATTTGCGGATAGCGTTTACCGGCACCCTGGGTAAAGACTGCCAGTCTTGCTTCCGCCCCTGAAATAGACGGGAAATTAGCCCCTGTAGGCTGTTTCAACGGACCATTCAAAGGTGATGACCACAGTAAAAAATATCCAAGTGCGTCATCGAAGCGGTTAAAATCGGTCGGTGTCAATTCGCGTGTTTGAGCAATGTCGTGATTGCCAATTACAGGAATGCAGAGTGTTGAGCGCATGATTGGAGCACCGACTGTTGCACTTGTTTCGTCAGCATTATAGACCGGGAAAAAACGCGAAAAATAATCGGAGAGGCAGCCGAAATTGTATGCCAGGTCGCCGGGCATAACCCACATGTCTGGCGCTTCTTTGCCGATCAGGGCGGCGATTCTTTTCTGTCCGCTCGTGCCTGCACCAAGGTCACCAACGACCACGAATTTGAAAGGTTGGTTATCGCGCACTTGTGCTTTTGCTGTGGCTGAAAATACTTCAATGCCATTGCGCATAACTCTGTAATCGAAAGGTTTACCAGCCGGAAGTTCTTTCAAAGTCGCCTTGAACTGCGTGATTGGCTCGGGCTGTGCATTTTTGATTATTATTTTGGTTGCGTCAGTGACTTTAGTCCAAGTTTTTTTGCCGGCAGTTTTGTATTCGATTTCCCAGAGAAATTTTTCAGCATGCACCAAAAAAAGAATGTCGTGACTGACAGTCGCCTCGCCATCTTTGCCGGCTCCCAATTGCACATAAGGTTTGGCCAGGAACATGCCGGGAGGAGTGAAAACTGCTTGCATATCAAGCGACAGAAATACGGTTGCGCCAATTGCTGCAATCCACGCGAAAGCAAACAACTGCCGCCTTCTGTTGGTATCTGGTGGTTTCTTCTCACTCATCTGCCGTGTCTCCAATTCCTGCGAATTAATGCGCAAAAATAATAGTCTGCCTATCTAATTGTAGATTGTTCATCATCAATAGTTCTGCCATATTAACGGCGACGTCACGCCTTCGGTCATGGGATAGACTGGTTGCAGCATTTGATCACGCGTCGGGTCTAGAGCAATTTTGAGTTTTATCTGTCCAGTATGTCAAGTTGAAAACAGGCAGAATGCCAAATTCTGCCGAAAATGCGGACGTACGCGCGATGAAATGGAGAAAGCCATTGAGAGTCCGGATAACAAAGATGTGCACGCCTCCGTAAAGGAAGTACGTGTGCCGGTAGAGGCCGTGGTCGCCTCTTTTGAAGAAATGCTAATTGAGCCACGGCGGCAAGGCGAACCGCAGTGCTCGTCTTGTTTTGCGCGCGTACGCAACACCGACAAGTACTGCTTCGGATGCGGCGAGCTCCAGCCAGTTCGTCAAATTCCCAACATGGTCAACTGCACAGAATGCTCGACGCCGTTACCCGAAAAAGCGAATTATTGCTTTCATTGCGGTCACGAAGTAAATCCGGTCGCTCGTCGCCAGGTGCGCACGTCTGCTGAACTTTTCAGTGACGAAAATTCAGAATTTTTTCCGCGCTTTGAAGCTTGAGTGTTTTGATTGCAGCAGAGAACCATCGCCAATTTTTTGCGTCAAATTGGGATAGTAACCAATGCGGTCACACTGACTTATTCAATTGATTAGTAATTTGCCGAGAGCCGGGATTGAACCGGCGACACGCGGATTTTCAATCCGCTGCTCTACCGACTGAGCTACCTCGGCACAATCGTCTCCGCTTGGCATAAAAATAGTCCCCAGCGGAGGAGACAAGAACCCAAATATATCACACCACGAAATCAATTCAGTCTATATCTGAACAAAACTTGCTTAAGATGCGTTGCAATCGAAAAGGCTTACTGCGGCATCTGATAAGAGCGGTTGTAAAGCCCGGATATGCGCAAATCAGAAGCCTGTTTTGTAATCAGTAAATCAGTAACTATCTGATGTGTTTGCGGACGACCGGCCGCTTGCATGACCAGAGTGCCCGTCAGAGCGACGACTACGCTGCCGTCCGGATTGACTGCTTGCGCTTGCACCGAAATCGGTTGAAAAGCCGCTTGAACTTGACCTGAAGTTATTCCCTGCGAAATTTCAGGGCTCCAAAAATTTGTTTGAAATGATTGCTGCGCTTCCGGAGTCATCCATTTGAAGGCTTCCTGGTGACTTTTCTCAGCTGATTTCGCTGTGTAATCCATTGAGCCACCGACCCACCACTTGACGAATTCAACGGCAAGGTCGGGCTTTACTGCATTCGGATTTTCCAGTGCCGGAGCAGCACCTAGTGGCGCTAGAGCTGGCGCCGCAGCCCCGCCCATTGTCGCGGGCATCGCTTGCCCAGCAGGGACGACACCATTTACAGGTTGCGCATTCGGATTCGGGCTATCAAGAACAGCCCCGCCCCCGCCTGGATGATCTTTCTTAGGATCATCATCAGGAAGTGCCATACCACCAACGAATACCGCCAGTACGCCAACGATGACGAGACCAAGCAGAATCTTGTCCTGCATAACTTTAAGGAAAAGCGCTCGGATAACTTCTTGAATCATTGCAGGCGTAGGTCGCTCCTTAACGAGCTCTCGTAAACGTTCTTTGGTGGGTGCTTGAATAGGCATACATTGATTGTGCTTATATTTGGCGAAAGATCAACTGCTCTGATGGGGATCCTCCCATGGTTTTCAGGCTTATTTGGTAAATTTTCTGATTTTGAAGACGAATCGCTCCGGTTTTGCAGGTTTCTGCTGTCATTCGCTCTCCTGTAATACAATGTGGACGGTTAAGAGTGCAAGCGGCGAAGACAGCCGAGCAGTGTGGGTAATATGCCGGAAGACGAAACCGAAAAAAGCGACGAGACTGTCGAACAGCAAACTCTTACCCTGGAAGGCTCCGCGTCGGCGAAGGCTCCTCCGGTCGCTTCGACCGCTGGTCGCAAATACGTCGCTTATACTGTCAAGTTGCCCTCAGAGCAACTTGCGGCATTGCAATCGATTTGGCTGGAATTGAAGCGGCTCTATGGACCGCACTCTCCCGACAAGAGCGGCATGATTCAGCATGCCATCACTGATTGGTTGAAACGCTGGGATGGGCCAGACCGCCAAAAACTTTTGCAAGACCTGCTCGAAATAAGAGAAGATACTCGCAAGCGCCAATATCGTAAAGAGTAATTAGGTCGCCACTACATGTGGTGCGACAGCTATTATTGTGTTTTCCGAAATTTTTGTTTCCATTCCTGTGGAAACTTTTTCGCTCTGGGCAAGAAAACATCCATATGTCATAAACGAATAGAGGAACAAAATTGTGCCGAAATTTTCGAGCACTTCTTCGCCGTTGTAAATGATGCGACTTTGCGCAAAAAATGGAATCTTGTAAAACTGACCAGCCCAATATGGCGAGTCGGCGATGCACTCACAAAAGACTGCAAGGAAAAAGCAAGCAACAGCACCTACATACGCAAACCGGATTTGCGGCAAATTTGCTGATTTACGCCAGAGAAAAATTGCTGTCACTATAAAAAATATTAGCGCTGGCGGCGCATAAAGTGTTTGCCAGAGCATGTTTGATTCGCCGGCC
>JACMKL010000201.1 GCA_014380105.1 Candidatus Melainabacteria bacterium | reverse complement strand
TCCTTCAAAACGCCTGTAGATTGTCCCCTGATCGATACCAGCAACAGGCAGGGCATCGTCGAGAGTCAATTTGTGCGACTGAAGCAGGTCCTTAAAGCCCTTCAGAATGGTGATCATTGCCCGAGGGCTGACACGATTTACACCCAGACCTGAAGTCGATTGCAACGAAAAATTGTCAGCAGACAATTGGAAATCATTGAGACAATTGTCTTTGATAGCTTCAGGTCCACCAACCAGGGCGCCGAGCTTAGCCGCCATCTGATTGTCTGAGCGAGAGAGCATATCTTTGATCAATTGAATCAAGGGTAGGCTTTGAATAACCATCAAGCTCTGAGCATCAACGGGTGTGGATTTGACGGCAACGCCCGCAAATTTCACTTTTGAAAGCAAAAACTGCTGTTTTTTCTTCCAGACTTTGCCCGGTTTTGCTTTGCCGGAGCCCACCAAAACTGCTTTTTTGACCTCCGCATAGAGTTGGTCTGCGGAGCGCTGTCCAGGTTTCTTACCGGCAAAAGTGAAGTCTTCGCTAACATAGATAAAGCCTTGTAGTTTCACAACGCCCTGCCTATCTAACTCTTCAGCTACCTGAAGCAGAATTGAGCGATCCAAAAACGGGTCATTACTTTTAACAAAAATATCGCCAGTGAAATTTTCTTCTCGCGCCAAGCCGCTCCAGAAGACCTTTGTCTCAAACTGATGGTCCGGTCCAAATTCCTTCAAAGCCGAATACGCAGTCAAAATTTTAACTGCAGAAGCCGGATTATATGCAACGTCCGCGTTTTGCTCTTGCAAGATTGCGCCCGTATTATTCTCAACAAGAAAGCCTTGACTCATAGAATTAAATGCAAATGCGCTGCTAGAGAACAGCGAAAAGAGAATGGTAAAGACGAATGCAGTGGTGAGTTTCGATATTGTGTTTTTCATAGTTCTCCTTAACTTACGCGCAAAAAGATGTACTCAAGAATCAATCCGAGAGCGAACATTGCAGGCGCAAAGTCGAGGCGGATTAGTCCATGCAGATTGAAGCGTGCTTTGTAGTAATGAGCTTCAGACGGGGATGCTCCCAATAGTTTCCGCAGCGCAAGCATGCCAAAATACTCAACGAGAAAAATCGACAGCATGTAAACAATGCCGCGCACAACAAACGGAAGGGGAAAGATGTACGCGCCAGCTGTGTACAAGAAAACTGGCGTAAGCGCATAAAGCGGGCAATACCAAAGCGAGCTATAGCCCATCAAATGACGTTTGGGGTCTTGTTTGCAGTCGCACAGTGCGGTGAAAACAACTTCCATTCCAAGACCTATAACAGCGAAAAGTATCATCAAAAAAAACATAGTTGTTCCTCCTAAGGCACACTGATACGCACGCCAAAAGGCGCAAGCACAAGACACGTAAAAGCGGCAATCTAATTTAAATTTGTTATGGAAAAGTCCAAAAAAGGCAGAAGTAAGAATATAGATTCAAACTACCACGGCAGAGTTTCAAACCAAAACCCAAGACGTGCCACCTGTGGCATTTTTTCGACGCTTGCAAATATAACGCGACTACAAATTTGGCGGAAGCGAACTAGTCTTGATGTTTTGAAAACAACTAGTATTGGCACAACTCGACCACCTGTGACGCGGTAGAGCATCAATTGCGGGGTCTGCTTTTTCACGCGACTACATGCTCAGATGGTAAAATCCCAACCAGCGGCGTAATGCGGCTACAGTTTCTAGACAGGGAGCAGCGCGTGACTGAGCGGACATCAAAATTCCGACTACCGCAGCTCAAATTGGCTCAGAAAGGCCTTCTCATTGTCGCGATTCCAGTCCTGGTTCAGGGCGGGCTTTACCTCGAACTAAAACGCCAACTCACAATTTCTGACGCTCAGGCGAAACAGGCTGAATTGAGGCGCGAAATAGTCGGACTGGTCAACACTCTCTTTTTGAATGGCTTCTACGCTTTTCAATCTATGGTCAGTTTTGGAGTGTACGGTGGAAACGAGGCCATTATTAAGCGTAATCGCTACATGCAAACAGTAAAAGAGCAATTGGACACTCTTGCGACAATGCTTGAGCGTGATGCCCACGAACCTATCTCTGCTAATAACATACGACGCGTGGGCAAAGCTTTTGTGGACGAATTTCAAGCATGGAAAATCAAACTGGACAGAGACAATCAGGCACTTTCTATCTTTGCAAACATCGAAGCAAATGATAGATTCAAAAGTGCCGCGATCTCATTTTTACGCACGCTACAAGTGACCGGTCAGGCGCAACAAGCAAAGTTGCTTCCCGAGACGTCTGGCGAACGAGCATTTCGCGGCAACCTTCAACGCTTATTTGATCTAACCGTAGCTCTCGATGCCTTAATAGCGCTCGGACTGGCACTATTCTTTATGAGAGGTACAGTCAGTCAGTTAGCAGTATTAAAGGCTAATGCCAATCGTTTTGCTAACAATCAATTGTTGTTACCGCCGCTAGATGTGCGCGATGAAGTGGGCGAAGTCGACAAGGTCTTTCACGAGATGGCAGGCGCATTGCTCGCTGCGCAAGTAAAGGAACACGCCATGTTGGACCTGCTTCGCGCCGGTAAAGAAAGACTTGATCTTGTTATTGAGAATATCCCACTGGCACTGGTTGTCACAGACGAGAATGGGATAATTCAATCCTTCAATTCATCAGCAGAAAAAACTTTTCTGCACAAACCAGAAGATATCATCGGTAAACCGCTTACGGTGCTGTTTACACGCAGCTCAAAAGATCCTGAAACCAGCCCTGCTGATTTTTTAAATCATTTAATTGCACAAGAAAATTCGTCAATTTCTTTAGAAGCAATTTCCCAAGACAGTGAAGTGATTCCAGCAGAGGTATCACTAACAAAATTCGATAGCACGGAAGGAATAAGATACCTTGCCACTATCAAGGACATTAGCGAGCGCTTCAAACTCGAGCAGCTCAAAAGCGATTTCTATTCCATGGTCAGCCACGACATTCGCACCCCTCTTGCGTCAATTAACGGCGTCCTTCAACTCGTCACCCGTGGAAACTATGGAGAAGTGCCAGAAGAGGTGGAGAAGAAGCTGCACGCAGCCGAGAAGAACGTCGACAAATTATTGGAATTAGTAAACAAACTTCTAGAAATTGAAAAGGTAGAATCCGGCAGTCTTGACCTCAACATTGTCCCAGCTTCGCTCAATGGACTGGTCGATCAATCAATCAATTCGCTCTCTCAATTTGCAGAAGCCAGAAAAGTGAAGCTCGTAAAAGTCGACAGCCTCATCGAAGTAAAGGCAGACGCACTCTACATCGGCAATGTCTTGACCAACTTAATTTCGAACGCCGTCAAGTTTTCTCCCGAGAATTCGATCGTCACGATCCAATCTAAAGACCTCGGCGACCAGGCTGAAATTTCAGTTATAGACGCCGGTCCTGGCGTTCCGCTGCGCATGCAAACACAAGTTTTTCAGAAATACCGCCAGCTAAAAACATCCAGAGATCGCGCTCAGGGCTTTGGTCTTGGACTGGCAATTTGCAAAACAATTGTCGAACTACACGGCGGCACAATCGGCGTGGAAAGCAGGGGCGAGGGGGGCAGTCGCTTCTGGTTCCGCTTGCCTAAGGCTCCAGTCGATAGCCAAATCCACGAACAGTCTGTATAAGCGTCGCCTCTTCCTCGCGCTCAACCTTCTGCCTCAAGCGCAGGATAGTCTGTCTGACTGTTTCAATTGACGCATCTGAATCTGTCGGCCAGACACGATCAAGCAAGTCGTCAGCAGAAAACACTTGCTTCGGGTGCAGCATAAATAATTGCAAGAGTGAAAATTCTTTGGGGTAAAGCTTGAGCTCAGCGCCCGCCATTGTGACGCGATGCTCAACCGGGTCGAGTTCTATATCCCGGACAACAATCGTCTTATACTGAACCACCGGAGGGCGTCTCAAGAGCGCCCGCACACGCGACATCAATTCGCGCATGTCAAAAGGTTTAGTCAGATAATCATCGGCTCCGGCGTCCAAGCCCGAGACCTTGTCGCCCATCTCCGAACGACCTGTCAAGAAAAGCACCCCACCGGCACCTTTCATACGCCGATATTCATAGCAAATGTCCAGCCCTGTACCGTCCGGCAGTTGCCAATCGAGGACTAGCAAGTCATAAGTGACAGACTTCAAGTAGGCTTTGGCGTCGGTGGCGTTGTGCACGACATCGACAACATACTGAGAGTCCTGCAAAGCGCCACTGACTAGCTTTGCGAGCTCTTCATCATCTTCTACTACTAACAGCTTAGCCAAATGTCCCTGCCTAAAACCCGGTCAGAAAGATTATAGCGAAGTGCGGTTAGTTGCTAGGGCATTCGGTCACTTTGCCCAAATATATCTTTGATGTCTTGCCAAAATCTTCCGAGCAGAGAGGTCGCTCTCCTTTCTGTCTTTGAGCTGACATGTGGTCGCTCCAATCCAAGCCGTTCCCACATCCGATCGTCAGTGCGATTTTGCGCGCCATGTTGAACAGTGCGATTGCCGCTTCGCGCCGGCGAGGAAGGCTTCTTCACACTGTTCTGAAAATACAAGCTAGTAATTGAGTTCTCGCTGTTTTCAATTTCCATCCGCGCTTGAGCGAGCCAGGAAGCTTCTCTCGGCAATTCAGGGCCAGCGTAATTAAAATCGAGAACTGACATGGTGACAGCTCCTTGGTTGGGGATGCACTGAAATTACGAGACAAAAGTGGCACACCTGTGACAAGGCTTTAATTCAATGCCGAGAACAGCTTGAACAATTGCTTTTGATCAGTATTTGAAAGTTTTCCGAGCATCATATCAAGGCGCTTGCCCAGAATAGTTTGACCTTTCAACAATGCTTTTTTGCCTGCGGGAGTCAAAGTAAATCTAAACTTGCGAAGATCACCCGGCACGCTAGAACGCTTGACGTACTCTCGCTTCTCCAGACGCTTCAACAAGAAAGTAATAGTCGGATTTGGTAAGCAAAGCGCTTTTGCCATTTGAGCCGGATATGGATTTTCTTCCAGCACGCCCAGTAAGAAAAAACTCTTAGGCTCAAGGTCAAGCTTCGCGAGATCAGGTTCTACGTCATCAAAAAGCAGGTGCATAGTATTCATTACCTGCAAAAAAAACTGCCAACTTGATTCGTATTCGGGATTCATATGTTTCTGCGCGAGATGCCACCGACACCCGAGGTGCCGATGGCAATCATACCGCGAATGCCTAACTAGACTTCAATTGCTTCCCGCATGCCTGCATACATGACGTTTTTCGCCATGGGGCTTGTCATGAAATCGAATGGGAAACCCATCTCGATAGCGCTAACGCTGTTAAGGCTATTAATGTGCGTTTCGGTCAATTCGACATCGAGATAACCCAGGTTATCGTGTAATTGGGCTACAGACTTCGCTCCGATAATCGGCAGAATGTTAGGACCTCTTGTCTTGAGCCATGCCAAAGCAACTTGCGCAGGGGTTTTGTCGAGATCTTTGGCGATGCGAATAACTTCGCGCGCAATCAAATTGACCCGTTCGCTTTCTGAATAGAGTCCCTTCGCCAACTCTGTGTTGTAGCGAGCATTGGCGTCAGCATTTTTATCCAAGTATTTGCCGGTCAAAGTGCCGCCGTTAAGCGGTCCCCATGGCGTCACAGTCAAATCCAATTCTTTAGCCATAGGCAATAATTCGCGCTCGACGGTGCGTTCGGCAAGGCTATATTCGACCTGGAGAGCCACAAACGGTGACCACCCACGCAACTCGGCCATGGTATTGGCTCTGGAAACTATCCACGCCGGTGCGTCCGAGATTCCTACATAGAGCACTTTGCCCGAGCGAACGGCATCATCAAGTGCGCGCATGACTGATTCGACAGACGACATAAAGTCCCAGCAGTGAATCCAGTAAAGGTCGATATAGTCAGTCTTAAGGCGCTTAAGACTGGCATCTAATGATTGCACCAAATTCTTGCGGTGATTGCCTGCACTATTAGGATCACCAGTAGGCAGAGAGTTGGTGTATTTCGTTGCCAACACAATTCGTTCGCGCTGCGTGCCCATAAATTCGCCAAGGAATTTCTCGCTCGTACCATTGGTATACAAGTTTGCTGTGTCGACAAAATTGCCGCCAGCTTCGACGAATGCGTCAAATACCTTTTTGCTCTCTTCCTTATTAGCTCCGAACGGACCCCATTCGTCGCCGAATGTCATAGCGCCGAGGCAAACTTCAGAGACGCGCACGCCTGTCTTGCCCAATATTTTGTATTTCATCTGTAGAACTCCAAACCTTCAACGGACATAGTTCTACCATAAATAGTTCAAGATGGAACTATTTAATTTTGGAATAATTGGATTTTGTGAAGAGGGAGATGCGGGCACAACATAAATTTTAAAAGGATTAGTTAACTATGCGCATTTTTTTAACGCTTGAATTGTTTTTCCTAGACCTATTAATCGCTCGTCAGGGTTAGCGCAACGGAAATTAAGAACTATGGGGGCAATCTGCCTCTGTGCTGAGTTTAATGCCAAACGATGTATTTCGGAATCAATACATCCTTCTTTCATAAATTGTCCGAAGGCAGTTGCAAGAACTAAATCGTCGTATGTATTCGCATCACTGTGTAATTCACCCACACATAAATTAGGATCAGCACTCGAAAAAGCTAATACTCGCGCACCTGAAATTCCATATACCTCGAAAAACTCAAAAAGAAATTCTTTTACAGGTGTGTTTTCGTAGTCATTGCGCCATTCCCAAAACTCAGCAAGTGTTTCAGAACCGGCATCATCGGTGATGGGCCCATTTTCATCACCTGGCATCCAAAACATTGATTCTTTCAACAATTTTTTTGCATCTGGATGACTACGTTTACGGTAACTAACATCAGATCTATTGGGTATAAGTGGAGTCAAAATGCAAATTACCAGATCGGTTTGTAATTATAATAGCGTATAGAAATTTCAGGCTGCTTAAAAACAGCCCACATAGCGTCTCGAGCGGCAAGACGAAACATCTTCTCGTTTTTTGTGAGGATATTCGATGAAAAAGGCAATTCTGTCCTTACTAATTATTTTTTCAATTTTTTCAAACCTCAACATTAGTGTTCAAGCTACTAAGGCTA
>JACMKL010000200.1 GCA_014380105.1 Candidatus Melainabacteria bacterium | reverse complement strand
ACTTGTTCTGATTTGGTTGTATGGCGTCCTTAAATCTGGTGCAGTAAGAATAAGACCAGCATTGATTTTGGGCGGTATTTTTTCGACGCTTGCCGTGTTATCGCGTTTGAATAGTTTGCCGTCACTTTTTGCAAGCTATTCGACAGATACGCCTGTTTCGAATTTTCTCCTGAACACTGTTGCCAGTTATTTATCGCTATGGATAATGAGCTTTTGCTCGTCCGTATTTTTGATCGGACTAGCACTCGCATCCTTGCGAATTTTGTTTCCACTTGAGCGGGCTGGTCGCGTCTTCTCTGCTCTAGTCAAACCACATAACAGGGAAAACCGCACAGCCCAGCGCTCTATGTGGGTAGATGGAGCGCTTTCTGGCTATGCATACGTTGCCGCTGCTGCATTTTTCGGTCAAATTTTTGCACTTCTGCGCTCTCAATATTCGCCCGAAATACAGGAAGCATCTCTCCTCTCCGTAGCATCGATGATGAATATGATGTTTCCAGCTGGTGATTTATTGTTGTCGTCTTTAGTAGACGGCGTGCAGCAGATATTTATTTTCGCTGTCGCAGCTGGTTTTTACGCAAAATATTGTCGCTCTGTACTTCCATTCATAATTTTTGCAGGCACGTACTCGCTGGTCAATTGCCTCTCTGAGCGTTATTGGCAGGATTCTGCGATCGACTTTGCCGCATCAATGGTGAATTTTATTTTGGGCTGGTATTTTGCCACTCGAATAGGTCGGAAGAATCCGGTCGCATATTTCACGTATGGAATGGCAGCACTTTTATTCAGTCGCTTCTTCTCGATCTTCACGCACGGCTTACCGCAGATGATGACCAGCCTTGCGGTCGTAGCCTTTCTACTAGCGTCGCCAGCCATCGTTGCTGCCTTATTGTCGATGCGCACTGAGCCGCAGCTTCCGATTTTGCCGCCCGCCTCTCCAGACCCTCCAGCCGTCCTGCCTGACGAAGCTGAAGTGAATGCGAGTGATGGCGAGAAGAATTAAGGAGATTTGCGCGTTTTTTAGGTTTAAACCGAAAAATTCAGTCTCCAGACTCTTAAAACCGGTATTTATCGGACCAAAGCAAGCCTGGAAAGGCTTTGAGGGTTTGTCAGCTGCGTTTTGGTGGTAGGCATCTATTAATGGTGTTTATGGCCTGAGTTGGATTTGATCCCCTGGTCTGGTTAGGGCAATTCGGAAAAAATGTTTAGACCGCAGAAATCACCTCCACCAATCAGATTGCCGCGCATTAGTCAGTTGCCGACTTATGACAATTTGCGGCGCATTCAGGAGCAGGCTTTGGAAGCCCGCGGACGCACGGTGGAATTGCCCTTCAACCCGGAGAAGCAGCAATTTGGCTATATTGTCGCGGTGGGATACGACTATGACTCTGCAGATCCGACCTGGAGTTTGACCTCTGGAGACGGCAATCGAGTAACTGTAATTTGGACATTGCAGCATTCGGATGTTTCGTTCATCGAGACCATGATTGAAAGTCAATGTCTCGGTACAAATATCGACGAGGCAATCAGCAATCGTCAGACCGGTAACGAAATTAATACGCGTGCAGGCGGTCCGGTAAATCCTCGCGAAACAGGCGTATTTGTTTATCCACTGTCTGTGGCTTCGCTTCAGGGTGTGGCACCACCAGAGTCCCAAGCAAACAATAATCGTATCGAGAACAATAATCGCAGCGATGCCTCTCTCGAAGGCGACCTTCACAACATGCCGATTTCCAATCTGCTTCAGTCGATTGCAATGAGCAAAATGACCGGGCGACTGGCTGTGAAGTCATCCAATTCCGGCGGCGAGATTTTCTTTGAAGATGGTGCGCCGGTACATGCGGTAGCTGCTGACGCCCAGGGCGATCTGGCCATTCTAGAATCGTTGACATGGGAAGACGGAAAATTCCGCTTTTTCCCGAATGAAAGAACAATTGAGCGCACTATTCGAAAGCGCCTTGATTCCTTGCTTATGGAAGGTATTGGTCTTCTAGACCAGTTAAAATATTTGCAGTCTCGTACTGTGAAAATGGAAACTTATTTGTTTCGCAAACATCCGAATTTGACTGAGCGAGATTTTGAGCAACGGGTCGGGAATTTTGTGCCGATGGATATGAATCTCCAGAAGCAATTTTATCAAAGCGTGGATAACACCAGCACCTTGTTTGAACTTCTTCGTCGCCGCCCGCTCGTGAAGACCGAATGGGTACCGATTGTCTTCAATTTGCTGCACGGTGATTTGATCTCGTTTTCAGATAAACCACCGGCCGGGGTGCGTATGGGCTTGATGGAAGTGCAAACGCTTGACCGTTCGCAAATCCAGGGTGTAATGACAAAACTGGTTCGACCAGAAACCGGTCTCTACACTTATCCGATGTTTCTGTTTTTTCTGGAGCAGGAATTCCATCGCTTCGAGCGATTGAATGTTCCATTCAGCGTTGTCCTATTTGATATGCGATTGCGAACAGAAAATGGCTATCAGCCTTTCTCGGGTCCTATTCTGACTGAGGCTGTGCGAAGATTGATTTCGGTAAGGCGCAATCTTGATGTGATCGCTCACTTTGAGACATTTGATTTCGCGACAATTCTTCCGCATACCACCACTGACAGTGCTGCATTTTTCGCACAGCGTGTCATAGAGCTGATCATGAGTGCACCTCTTGCTCCAGGCATGCACCCATCTCATATCGCTTTGAGTTTTGGAGTAGCAGGAGTTCCTGAAGATTGTGATGACCCAGCTTTCTTGATTGCAGCTGCTAAAGAGGCACGCTCTAAAGCTGCCACCAGTGCGATTCCCGTTTGTTTGTTCAGAAATATCAATTCCCAAGGCTGAAGAAATTCATGTATCGACCTCCGAGACCTCTACCGCCACCGCCACCGATTCGAATGCCTCGATTGGATTCGATACCGTCCTATGACCACATTTCTCAGATGTTGTCGCAGGCGCAAAACGCTCGTGGACGCCTTGTTGAATTGTTGTTTTTGACCCCGAGTGGGCACCACGAGAAAATGCTGTCAGTCAAATATGCCGGAGACGATAACGATCCAACCTGGCTTTTTTATGCGCAATTCGTTGATGACCCAAACAATAATCCCGATATGTTGCCACCACCATCATGGAGTTATCCAAGTCCCGATGTTGCTCTCATTCACAATCTAGTGGTGCGAGAATGTACTGGCGGACCCATTGAAGAATCGCAAGCGCAGCTCAATACCCTTTCAGGTTTTACGGGTCGGTCGAAGACTTCAGAAGAGCTAGCACTATCATTTAGACAAGCTGCTGCCAATGGTCAAAATCAATCACAAACGTCAATGCAAGGTGATTTGGCCAACATCCAGGCTCCAAAATTATTACAGTCAGTTGCGCTCCATGAATTAACCGGACGTCTCTTTGTCGAGAGTCCGCAAGGTGGAGCAGAAATTTTCTTCGAAGGCGGACACCCACTTCACGCAAACGCAATCGACCAGCAAGGTGACATGGCGATCATAGAAGTGATGAGTTGGCAAAGTGGACGCTTTGAATTTTATGACAATGAGCGAACAACAAATCGCACAGTTACCAAAACGCTAGAAGTTTTGATTGGTCAGGGTGTCCCGCTCAGAGAATATGCAAAAGAGCTGGCCAGACTGGGTCTTCATATGGAATCGTATCTGGTGCGTCGGGTTCCTAATTTGACTGAGCAAGATTTTGAGCGTGCTGTCACCGGTGGCTTGCATCTCGATATGAACATGCAAAAACTGCTCTACCAATGCATTGATAATGAGAGCACCGTATTTGATGTCCTGCGCAAGCGTCCGATGAAGAAAACTGAGTGGCTTCCTGTCCTCTACAACCTGGTTAAAACCGACTTGGTGGTGATTACCGAGAAGGCACCACAAAATACTAAGCCATTGCCTCTGGAGGCAATGGGTCTGGATCGCGCTGTTATCCAAGCTGGCATGCGCGGACTTTTGCGCCCCGAGACCGAGCTTATCAATTATCCACTCATTCTGCACTTTGTAGAACAAGAATTTTTCCGATTTGAATCAAGCGGTTTACCATTTTCTGTAATTGTCTTTGAGATGGCGGTCCGTCAGCCGAATGGTCCTGAACCACTGCCAATTCCACATATTAGAGAAGTCGCTAAGCGTGTCAATTTAATTACTCGCAAAATCGACTTGCTTGCTCATTTTGAGACTTTCGGTTTGATGTTGTTATTGCCTTACACAAATATCAATGCCGCTTCAGTGGTGGCAAATCGAATTACACAGGCAATTTTATCTTCGCCCATTTGCGACCTCGATCCTCAATATTTAGCAATCGCCATGGGCATTGCTGGTTTGCCTGAAGATTGCCAGGACATCGGCGTACTTCTGGCGGGCGCCAAAGAAGCAAAACGCCGCGCACAAATGGGTTCCTCCCCAATTGTGTTGTTCAAAGATTTGCAGGACAACAATCTTGTTTGAGCTATTCTTTGCCTGACGAGTTATCGTCATCTTTCAGCTGTGGGCGCACTTCATCCATTCTGTAGCCCGGTGGCTGCGAGTGGAGCAATTTTAATTCTTTGCCGTCGGGCAAATCCAGAACATTGGCGATCACGGCAAAGTGAAAAATAGTCCAGTCTTTTAGTTGACCTTTTCGGACTACATGCAGTCTGACCAGGCAAGATTTGAGACGCGGTAATTTCTGAGCCACTTCAGGCAAAGGCACCATCGTACCGTCAGGGCGTATGACGCGTCCTGCATCTTTTGGCTCTACATAATCGGCCGCTTCGTCTCCAAACATTTCTCGCAATTCTTGCGCCTGCTGTTCGGCTTGCTTTCGCTCGATTTCTAATTGGTCTTTGTCTTTTCTGAGAAGTTTGGTTTTGTCTTTTATAAGGGCTTGAAATTCAAGTTCTGCTTCTTCCGAAATAGCACCTTTCTTGGGAAGAATTGCACCAGGTTCAAGTGATGGTCTGAGCCGTAAGTAAAAGCCTTTAAAAGCGTCTTTGTCAGGATCTTTGACAAAGTTTTGTAGTTGTTCTTCGCTCATTCTGTAACCATAAGCCATTCTCATGGGGAGAAAATATGGGCGGTCGTTTGGCTCAAATTTGATTGGAACATCAACGACCGTATCTTCTGGGCGCTCCCACGGAACAACATGCTTAGTCGGTTTGTTGACTTGATGCACTACAGGAGTGCCGATTGAAAATTTGCGACCGACTGTAAAGGCCAGGTTAGGCTCCTGCGCCGAGACATAAATCAAGTACGATCCCCAACCACCTTTGGCTGGACATCTGCAAACGTTGCCCCCAAAGCGTTTTACAGCGCGATTGAGATCTCCGTCTTTAACGTTGTTGAGGAAAGCTATTGCTTCTTCTACCGGACTGACGAAGACCGTATTGGCAAGCCATACGCTCATGGAAAGCGTGAAGACAATCAGAATAATCAGTGGATACAAATACTTCATTTGTCTAGCACCCTCTGCTTGAAATCTCGCGCATTCTTAGCCCAGTTCTAACAGGTAAAATACAGACTATATGGTAGATTTGGGATGGTCGGCCAAGTGATATATTCAGCGCCCGAACTTCATCTTGGCACTCGCTCAGGTGAGTCTTCTGAGCTGGCGATTTCTGTCGTAACCATTTTTTGTACCCAACCGGTTTAGTCTAACACGGGCGTCTTTGGAGGATTGGTAACAGCGATGATCGCACTTCCGGCGAATATCCTTATTTTGTTCGGTGCTGTTCTAGCGATAGTCTTTGGTTACACATTCATCCGCAGCAAGGTCCACACAGAACTGACACCTAATCAACTATCACAAGGTCTGAAGCCTTTATTGATAGTGGTCAGCTCACTTTCGGGTTTAGTGATTGCAGCTTCTTTTGCCAAATTAGTACCAATCGAAAGTGCTGCATATTTAGCAGGCGGTGCAATTCTTCCGTACATTCTCAGTCAAATCAGCCTGCGTCCGGTCTTGCGCTCTGTCCTATTGCTTGTAGCCGCCGTAGCGCTCACTCAGATTGTCGCTCCGGTAAGTGGCGCGGCAGCCATCGTAGCTGCCTTGACTGGACTCTTAGCCTGGAAGCTTACTGAAAATTTGACACTCAATGCCGAGTCAACGCTAGAAGATATCGTGCCTGCATTCATCTATCTGGTCGGTGCGCTCTGGATCTCCGTCAGCGGTGCTCAACAAGCTTTGATCAACAATTCAGTGGTGCTTGCTGCCGTCGTCGTCGGAATTTTTCTGCGTTGGGTCGAACATCCTCTCGTTGGAAACGACCCTTATTGGTGGAGACGTATTCTTGTTGGACTGAGTGGTGGTCTATTCATTTTAATTATCGTCAACAAGATTATCGTTGCGCCCTCTCTGGCTACTATTTCGGCACTTGCGGGAGCCGCTTATTTTCTCGCTTATATTTTTGAAAAAATGGATCTTGGTGGCGAAGACCAGCGCGAACTTTTAAAGGGATTCAAAGCTCTAATATTTGTCGGCATCTTCACGTTGCTGGCCTCTCGTCTTTTCGGCATGATCGGATTGTTGGTATTAGCTGCCGGCATGACAGTGGCAAGACGCAACGGCGTCGCTCAAGTGGTGGCAATTTTTCTTGTGTCTCGGGTCCTTCTACAAGCATTCATCACTCAGTTTAATCCCAATGTCACAGGCATAAACATCACGCATACTTACGCGAATGCTGCGATGTATGCAGGGTTTTTGGCAATGTTCGTGCTCAGTGCTTCTTTCAAAGCTCAAGAAAATAGAAAACTACTTCCCGTTCTCCTGATTGGAATTGGAGTAGCACTTCCTGTCGTCTCGAACTTCTTCTTGCATGCTGAACCAGTCGGTGCGCTTCTTGCTTCCGGTCTGGTTGCCGCGGTGCTTTTAGCAGTGTTTGCATCTGGTGCATATGATGTCGAATTGCCTAAACACGAAAATTTGATTTTGATGGCACCACTGATGATGACGGTTGGATACATGACAAACGAGTTGCTGCCGCTCGGAAATGAAGCGACTTCAGGACTGAAGACGACAATTATTTCGAGCGCTCTGGGACTGGCTGTGGTTGCCTGTATCGTCACCCATTTAGTTGGCACAAAAGGACCAGCCTTACCTGCTCCTGAACCAGGCGAACCGCCTGCTTAGTTAAAACCCACCATCGGGATCATTCTTGTAGGTGTGATTGTCACGTCCACCATACTGGCTGTAGCTACCGGCGTTGTAGCTAGCCGGAGGCGTCGAATATTGCGCTTCAACTGGGTTTCCCTGCGGTTGTGCAATGATTTGATTGCTGCTTGAGCCCCAGGCCGGTTGTTGATAGCTACTCTGATTGTAGGATGCTGGAGATGCATAACTGTTTGAATAGCTGGCCACTGCCGGTTCGAATGTCTGTGCATTTTGATAACCGCCCGAAGACGCTGTCGACGGTTGAGAGCGAGGCAGCATCGGATTGTAGGCGAGCCTTTCATCGAGCTTTATACGAATATTTGACACCACTTGCATCTTTCCGCCAGGCAAATTATTTGCCACAAATGTATGCTGAGTTTTCCCCACAAACTCTCTTCCGCCATGGGTTTCGATGATGCCTTCATAAACATCACTGGACATGTGATAAGTGCCATTTTGATTTTGATAGATGACGTTGCCTCTCAGGAGAACTCCATCCCGAATATCAGCTGGCACTGGGCACCACTGCACCCATTGACCTTTCATCCCGTTGACAGATACTTCTATATGCTGCCTTCCAAATAACCACGGTCCGGAATACGTTTTACTTGCTGCGTTCAAATCATAATAGTGACGCCCTGAGCTTGCATCTGCACGCAAGAAAGTATCAGTTGATTTTGCATAAATCGCTTCTTGTTGGCGAGGCATTTCTGCATAGTTGTCATCTTTCACTTCAGCTGTCAGTTGCATAATTCCCTCCTCCTATTTTTGAACCGATTTGGTCTTTGGTGCACCAAAGACATTTAGATGTTTTCTGGCCATGGCATCTGCTGCTACATCTTGTTTGAGCTCTTTGAGCAAATCCGAATAAACGCGAGGCAGCTCGTATAGCTGCTTGCGCTGGTGTGGAGACAAAGCTTCATAGGTTGGAAGAACTTGCTTGAGTTGAGTTTCGGCTT
>JACMKL010000023.1 GCA_014380105.1 Candidatus Melainabacteria bacterium | reverse complement strand
GCGTTTGTGATCTTTGTCGACGATAGATTGAGGCGGCGCAGGTCCGAAAGCAATTCCAAATGCGGCAGACCGCTGTCTCCGACCTCCGTGCAGCTGATGTCCAGCTCACGCAGTTTAGTTAGTTTGCCAACATGTTCTAGATCAATATCGGAGATGTCGGTGCCTAGAAATGAAACTGCAGTCAGGAGGTTCGGTGCCACACGTGTGAGGGGCTGGCAACCGGAAATTTGGTCAAAGCTAAAATAAAGGGCAAGGTCGGCATTGAACGGCACTTTCACTGTACCGATTGCTTCTCCCACAAAACTTGTAGCCCCAGATTCAGACAATGTGTAGAGCTCTCCCAGCGAGCGGTCTGCCGGAAACTGGATCAACTTTTCTTCAGGTACAAGGGCGACCATAAATCTGAGGCTTCCGAAGGAGGGGTGCCATTGATGAGCTATGAGCAGCAAGCCGAGGAGGAAAGCTATCTTTCCTATTTAGTCATACCCTATTTATCTGACTTTTGAACGGGATATAGCAGTGATTTTCAGTCACACTATTGAGTGACAGCTGGTTTCCACCTCGGTATTTAGGCTGATTTGGTCCGAAAGCTCGCTCCAAAGTGAAAGCACCACAGATGGTGACTGTGGTGCTTCCGATTTTCTCGTTTGTCTAATATCTAAAGACGATTTTGAAACCGTTTAGACGGAGGCTGCCATTCTCAGGCGCTCGGTTTCCACGATTGTGCCGGCTTTCGCCAAGCTGCGTGGGAACTCACGTCCACGTTGAAGAACTTGTTTTTCAACGCTTTCTGGTTTGAAAATGCTGCTGAAATATTCGACAGCTTGATCGACATCAAATTCCCGGCAGGAGAAAATGTCGAGCGTGACAAATCCTTTATCGGGAAAAGTGTGGATAGAGATGTGCGACTCTGCGATGAGCACTACGCCGCTTACTCCCCAGTCATCCGGCACTGCACCGGAGTATCTGAAAACATACGGAGGCATAATTTTGGTCATATCCAATTTAGCCGGGTATGCGTCCAGGGCTTCGCTTACCAATCCAAGATCTCCGAGGAGTTCTTTTGGGCAGCCATAAGCTTCAAGAATGAGATGTGGTCCGAACATGTTTCTTACCCCCGAGTGCTCGTAGGTGTGACGAGCAGCAATTAAGTGGAATCCGTATTGTCCAGAGCGTGAGCTCTGTGGGGTACACGAAACGCTTACTTAACACCAGTGTTGGACTACAGCCGATCTGGGAGTTGGGCGTTGTTGTGTGTTGATGCGAGTCGTCCTCCAGTTGGATTTATGACAAATGCGAATTCGCATTCTACAGTAAAAAGAAGTTTTTCAAGTCAAAATGTTCCACACGCAAATTTGCGCCGCTCAGCCCCGACAGGCACCAAGTAAGCGCATCTTGATAACGGTGGCGAAATGAGCTCAATTTGAGGTACTCAGAGATGCGCTTTACATGCCGTTTTCCGTTGATTATTAGTTTTTGCTAATTTAAGCTTTCCACTGCCAATCAGCGCCTTCAAAACTCCAAAATCAGCTGTGCATAATTTGAAGCTGTGTAACGAAGAGTGGCTCGGGCAGCTGGTTTTGCGAGACGATTTTGGAAAGTTCGAAGCTGCGTAAGTTGAAGGTAAAAATTTTCGAGCTTGAAGCAGCTTGCAACACATCCGGATCTCTCCATCTTAATGCTAGTGAAAGCCCCATGCCCAGCTAATTCCAGGCGTTGCTCTTAACCTTCCGTTTATAGTTAGACGCGAACTTTGTCTATGCTGACCTTCACAAGGTCGGGGAAATTTGCTTTGATGTCGTCTGCTAGTTTGTTTGATGCACTCACCCAGAACTGGCTTCCCACAAGGATTGAGTGATTTTTCTTGCCGCGCGGAAAGTTGAGCATGACCGGATCCTCACCCTTGTGCATATTCAAGATGTCTTTCAATCTGTGCAAATCAGCGAAGTTTTGTTCTGTGCTAAACGAGACGCTGACTAGGGAAGCATCAGATATCAGGCGAATGGAATTACACATCAGCGAGAGACCTTCGTCGTTCTTTTTGGTTTTTGCTTTGACGAGAAGTAAGTTTTGGGGGATAAGAACCTCAACCGGAATTTTTTCCAGCGTCTCTCCGTAGATGACTACTTCCCGCGTGCCGAGCAGATCTTCAAGCTTGAGGATGCACAAAAGCTTATTCATTTTTGTCAGCTTGCGCTCAATACCTGCCGCCAATCCGCCGACAATTACGTTGCTTCCGTCCGGAATATCTCCAAGCTCATTCAATGTATGTGTTGTTAGCAACTTCAAGCGGTTGAAAACTCTCTTGAGCGGGTGGCTGGTGATGTAGAAGCCGAGCAATTCGTGCTCCATCTTCTGCAATTCGTGTTCCATATATTCACTGCCGTCGCCGCGCAGTGAGTCGGAAGTGTCTTGAACTATTCCTGCTTCCTGTCCGAAGCTGAAGAGGTTCATTTGACCCGTTGCCAATTCTTGCTGGCGGCGAGCGCCGGATTCCACAAGACTGTCGAGGTTGTCTAATGATTGCTTTCGCGTGACGCCGAGACCGAGTGTGGCACCACATTTGATCAAAGCTTCTAGCGTGCGCTTGTTGACGACACGCAAGTCAATACGTGTGATGAAGTCTTTAAGTGACTCGAACTGACCGCCTTCCGTTCGTTTTGTGACTATTTCTGCGACAGCAGCTTCGCCAACGTTTTTAATTGCTGAAAGCCCAAAGCGAATTGCCTGCCCGTCAGCAGTAAAGTCAGAACCTGAAACATTGACGTCCGGAGCCAAAATATCAATTCCGATCGACTGACACTCAGCAATATATCCACGCACCTTGTCCTGGTCGTCGGAGACGCTGGAAAGAAGGGCCGTCATGTATTCGACAGGGTAGTGTGTTTTGAGCCAGGCTGTTTGATAGGTGAGGAATGAATAGGCCTGACTGTGGGACTTGTTAAAGCAGTATTCTGCGAACTGCACCATTTGGTCGAACAACTCGTCAGCAATCTCTTTGCTGACTGCATTTTTAGCGCAGCCGCTGACGAACATGCCGCGCTGCATTTCCATTTCTTCGGGTTTTTTCTTACCCATTGCCCGTCTGAGCAAGTCGGCTTGACCGAGAGTGTATCCGCCAAGCATCTGGGCTATCGCCATGATCTGTTCTTGGTAAACAATCTGCCCGTACGTGTCTTTGAGAATTGGCTCAAGGAGCGGAGTTTTGTACGTGATTTTTGTTTTGCCGTGTTTGCAATCAATAAATTTGTCGATCATACCTGTGTCGAGAGGACCCGGACGATAGAGAGCGATTAAGGCTGAAAGGTCTTCCAGGTTTGATGGCTTCATGTCGCGCGCGACCTGACGCATACCGGTCGAAGTTTCTAGTTGGAAAATTCCAGACAAGTCGCCATTACTTATAGTTGTGTAGACCTTCTCGTCATCGAGCGGAAGCTTGTCCGGATCGATATCGATGCCGCGAGTCTCTTTCAGGATTTTCACGGCCTTATAGATCATGGTCAAGTTGCGCAGACCAAGGAAGTCCATTTTGACAAGCCCGATGTGAGCGAGGTCTTCCATATAAAATTGGGCGATAACCGTGCCGTCATTGTTTCTCTGCAGTGGACAGAGCTCTGCAAGTGGCACGTCGCCAATTACCACGCCGGCTGCGTGCATGCCGTAGGTTTTGTTGCATCCTTCCAGCTTCTTAGCTAGATCGATAACTTGTTTTGCTTCTTCATCGGTTGAATAGACTTTCTTGAAATCAGGATTGTCCTCGATCATTTCTTTTAGTGGAGTTGGTTTTCCACGAACAACGGGGACCATCTTCGCCAGTTTATTCGACTCTGAAAATGGAAAGTCGAGAACGCGGGCGACGTCTTTAAGAACTGCTTTGGAAGTCATTCTGTTGAAAGTAATAATTTGTGCGACGTGATCCTGTCCGTACTTTTCAGCTACATATTTGATAACTTCTTCACGCCTTTCGATGCAGAAGTCCGTATCAATATCGGGCATGGACTTTCTTTCCGGATTCAAGAATCTTTCGAAAAGTAAGTTGTATCGAATCGGGTCGACGTTTGTGATACCCAGGCAATATGCAACCAGACTTCCAGCTGCAGAACCGCGACCTGGACCAACCGGTATACCCTGGTTGCGAGCGTACTGAATGAAGTCACTAACAATCAAAAAGTACGAGGCAAAATTCATATCCTCGATGACTTTTAATTCTGTACGAGCACGATGAGTGACTGCGTCAGAAAGTGGCTCGCCGTATCGTTCTTTAGCACCTTCAATGACCAGGTGATTGAGAAAACTTTCCGGTGTATGACCTGGTGGCATTGGGAAATTAGGAAGACGTGGGTCTCCGGCTAATTTGATCGTTTCGATTTTGTCTGCAATTTCAAGAGTGCATTTAAGTGATGACTCAATGTATTCGGTATCAAGGTGATCTCTGAATAACCAGGCCATCTCATCGCCGTTTTTGATGTACTCCCAACCGGTGAATTTCAT
>JACMKL010000199.1 GCA_014380105.1 Candidatus Melainabacteria bacterium | reverse complement strand
CAACTCTTTTAGCGTCAATACATCTTTTCAGCGTTGGTGTCCTATACAACGCACCTGGGATCGGTAGCAATGGCTTTTAATTCAGCCTAAAAGCCTCTTTTTTTAGTTCCAAATAATAGACCAGTCTATTTAAAGGTAGAGACTTCGCACTCATTGACTCATCAAAAATCTAACCCTGACTAAGTTTCCAATTTCGCATGAACCATAACGCCCGGTTATCGGACTGTCGGCAATTACCTCTATCCCTTTATCGCGTGGGGCGTTCCCAAATATGGAAATTCCGAAAGAGTATCGGTATGTGGCGATAGCCCATCCGGAGGAATTTCGCCTTTGGAAAGGAACGAAAGACGCGCATTGATGACATCATCAGTGAATACTCGTCCATTTGGATAAGCAGCGGGTTTTGATGGGTCAAAACTCAACATGTCCGGAAGAATACCGCTTTCATTTATTGCTGCGATTGATTCTTCTCTTGTGTAATCGCCGGTATGTCCCATTAAGTGAATAAAGAGTTCAAGCCAACGCTTGTAGTCGTTAACAGGCTCGCTGGCGTTGTATTCCTCTTTGGTGTCGTCTGTATTGAAGAAACTACTCACTGAGGGATGACCAGCGCGGTCTACGTGCAGCAACTGACCGTCTTTTCGCACGCTACAGCGCCCCCATATGCGAATTATCGGATTCGCTTCCAACTCGCTTGTCGGCAATTCGATAACCATCGAAAAAACATTAGCTGTCGTGTTCGAGTCTACCCCGCTCCAAGGTGACTTTGCGCCGTCCCAATGCATTGAGGTGAAATTTTTCTTGCCTGATGTGTCATACAAATTCTTGATTCCGTCGTAATCGAAGAAAAATGCGTCACTGCGAGCGCCAGCAAAAAATGTGTAGTTGCCAGACTTTACGATGTTTGGTGTTGGTCCGAATGACACTTCGGCATCGGAAACTACTTTCGTTCCGCTTGCTTCAACCGAGCGCGACTCGTCACCTTTGGCCACGAAAACGTCGAATGTCTGCTTACCATTCTGTGGCGTCGAAAATACAAAACTGAAGGCGATGTCGTTCAGCAAATCATTGTTGTTGTCAATTGCCAAACGGTAGATAGCGTCTGGATGGAGAGCATCCGCTTGAGGATTTGCATTGAGTATAAGAACAGTTCTTTCAGGATCTTTGGGGGATTGAAACGCGTAAAGGTCGCAAAGATCAAGCCTCTGATCTCCGAGCGGTGGTCCAAGACTCAGTCCCGTGAAATGATTAGACATCGATAACTCCTTTGGGTCCTAAACGCTATCATGGCTTTGTATCCCGCAGCAAGTAGACGAGTTCAGTGACTGATACAGGCGGACAAAAGCATACTAGAGACTTAGCGGCAAAAGCTGGAAGTGATAATTTCCAGGCTCATTCTCCGTCCTTTCTGTCGCCCGAGTTTATATTATCTGCCGGTTTGGTAGTGGCTCTTTTGCTGGTCACTGTCGCTTCGGTCTCGGCATATCACAACTCTTTCCAGGCAATTGAGTCAGAACGTGCCGCAGAGAGGTCACTAGAACTCTTAGGCACGCTCGAATCACTCTTCCTTGTAGTCCGTGATGCAAATCTGCAGGCGAACGATTACCTGAAAAAACCAACAAGTGAGGGAATGGATCGCTACCGGCGCGCGCAACGTCAGCTGGCACCTCATATGCGCAACGTGAAAGCCCTGACAGATTCGGACAATCGACGCACGCGCCACACAATGTATCTGGAATGGTTGATGTCCACGTTCGAAAAGCATTTGGACACTTCCCTTTCAAAACGTATGAAGGGCGAATTTACCGATGACGAAGCGCTTCAGGCTGCCAAACGAAGTCAGGATATTGTTCAACAGATTCGCAATCGTGTGGTCTATATCGAACGTGAACAGCAGAAATTAGTCAAGAGCCGTGGTCTAAAATCTGAAGCGGATGCCCGCTCAGCGCTAGAAGTGTTTGTCGCACTCGGAATTTTTCTAGCAGTCCTATTCTTGCTGCTTATTTTCATTATCAGCCGACATATTCGTCTGGTACAGGCTTCCGCAGACTCCGCTCGCCGCATCAGTCGTGAAATTGCAGAAAATGCTCCGGTCGGAATTATTCTTCTTGATGAAAATAAAAACGTAAT
Source organism: Candidatus Melainabacteria bacterium (assembly GCA_014380105.1). Lineage (GTDB taxonomy): Bacteria > Cyanobacteriota > Vampirovibrionia > Obscuribacterales > Obscuribacteraceae > QKMZ01. Next base: position 11,629 of record JACMKL010000199.1, on the reverse strand, counting down.
CAATGCCAATCCGGTGATCGCGGAGTTCATTCAGTTGGAGCGCAAAGATATTCTAGGAAGACGGCTCGACAACCTCATTCCAGAGCTTGGAGAGGTCGAATTCAAGCAAGCTGTCGACGCCATCACTCCACAAAGACGCACCGCCCTCAGTATCAAACGTCCGTCCACCATGGAAGTACGCTTATTCGATACAACCACCTGGGGAGTATCAGAAGGCACCAAGGTCAAAGGATTTATCATCTTACTTAGAGACGTAACCGACGAAATCCGCCTCGCGCAGCAAAAAGAACTCTTACTAGAAACAATTGCCCACGATCTAAAAACACCTTTAATCGCATGCAATTATTCTGTTGAAGCGCTGCTTCTTGAGACCAATTCGAAGCGCAGCGACAACGAAGGTGAGATGCTTGAAGAAATTAGAGAAAGCATCGAAGATGTTCTGATGATGGTAAAACAGCTTCTCGAATTTTCGCGATATGACGATGGTATCGAGGTTCTTACTTTCGAAAACGTAGAACTGAATTCTGCAATCAAAGAAAGTGTCGACATGGTTAGACCCCTGGCTCAACATCACGATGTCGAATTGATCAATAATCTCAACGGCTCACAACTAAGTGTCAGAGCCGATCGCACCGCCATTGTCCACTTAGTCTCAAACCTGTGCACCAATGCTGTGAAAGTTTCTCCAACCCAAACAAAAGTAATCGTGAGTGCTACAGCTGAAGACAATTTTGCCTGCATTCGAGTCACCGATCAAGGACCCGGGCTGAGCGACGAAGAAAGGGACAAAATTTTCCGACGCTTTTTCAAAGGCGAAAGAAGTAGAGAAAGTTTTGGCAGCAGCGGGTTGGGACTTTATTTATGCAATGAAATTGTCAGCCTGCTAGGCGGCGAAATCAAACTCGAAACCGAGCTGGGAGTCGGCAGTTCTTTCATCATCAAACTTCCGCAGCAACAGCAAATCGAGACTAAATAATCCCTGCTCGAAGCGCTTTAATAGCCGCTTGCGTGCGATCGCTGACAGCTAGTTTTCCGAGAATACTTTTGATGTGAGTCTTCACTGTCTCAATTCCGATGCCCAATCTAGCTGCGATATCGGAATTCGATAATCCATCAACAAGTAGCTCTAACACTTCTACTTCGCGCTTAGATAATGGCTCATAAACCATCTGCTGCTCGGCAGTCAGTTTTTGCGATACCAATGTCGACGCTGTACTGGGAAGGAGTTTTAATACTTTGCCGGCAATCGCCGCATCAAGCCATAAATCGCCATTCTTGACCGTTTGAACAATCTGAGGAAATTTTCTAAAATCACTATCCTTCAAACAATAACCATTCGCGCCCGCCGCCAGCGACGCAAAAATATCGCGCTCATTATTGTGCGAAGTGAGCATAATAATTTTTGATTCTGGAGCTTTCTCTCGCATCATGCGACAAGCCTCGATGCCATCCATAATTGGTAAGCCGACATCAAGTAAAACCACGTCTGGATGCAGCTTCACGCACATCTCGACACCTTCGCGTCCATCTGATGCTTCACCAACAATCTCGATCGCTTCATCGGCTTCCAGAAGGCGTCGCAAAGAACGCCGCATGTGCGGATGATCTTCAACCAGTAAAACTTTTACTCTTTCGGTCACTCGAAAACCTGGTCCTGCGATTTGACGTTAGCGCCTCTCACCCTATCATACTGAATACTTATAGTCTGACAGGCAAAGAGCAGGCGAAGTACCTGCTCTCAGCGTCAATCAACTTTTAATGCTAGTTACGGTCCAGTTTCTATTAGTTTGTAGCGCGGTCCTGGCAGTACGGGAATTGCACCGAGTGCGCGCAAAACCGGAATTTGCTTTCTGAAGCGAATGTCTACATCTGTTCCGTTTGTCGTGTAGGTTGGTCGTTGTGCACCACCGCCGGGACCAGTCGAAAACGCTGTGACAGGGGGAGGTGGAAGTACACCTTGTCCGAAATCATTATTTGGTCCGACTACCCAATTCGGATTTGTTGGTGGGTAAATCAGCGTGATCAATCCGTAAGGTCCAAGGATAGCGATTCCGCTAGGCACCATACCTGCTAGACCACCACCCCATGGGTTGCCCTGAATGGTCAATAGACCGAGCAAGCTAGCCACAGTAGGGGTCCAAGTTGGAGTGGTGGGTGTCGGTCCGCCAGCGCCGCCAGACGCTATAGCGATCGCATTTGCATACACAGGGTTATCCAATGGCTCTCCACCATGTCGTCCACCCCTGATGCGACCGCGTTGATTGACTTGATTGCGAACGACGACGTCGTAGCGAACAGGCTCGCTACTGACGTAGGCATCTCTAGAAATTGTCACCAGTTGGTTTTCACTGGCTTGCATCACAGGCAAAGGCTGTATCGGCACTTGAGCAGTGACGACAGAACCGTCAGCTCTAAATCCGTAGAGATTAGCCTGCCCCCTTCCGGCTGGCAGCCCTGCTGGAAATCCTGCGTTGACAGCGGCTCTCACTGAAGCAATATTGGCTTTAGTGCCTGCTTTGCGCAACCAGTCATAGATAGAATTGCTAACAATCACGCTGACAGGCGTGTTGGTTGGAGAGCCACCGCCGGGTGCGGTCCAAGTTGATGGTCCGAGTGCGCCACCGCCATTTGGATAGTCGCCTCCGAGCGGTGTCAAAACTTCTGTTGCTGGAGAAGGTGACAGAAGTTGCGGGTCACTGAGCAGGCTGCCCATGCTGATGATTTCATTTGGACGACCTTCAGGGAAGGTGAGCGAAATAATCCCGGGCGCCGGTTTTGGATCGTAGACGCTGAAGGGTTGTGCCGATGCTACTGCGTGTTGAACACCTTCATGAGAATTGGTGCCATCGTGGCTGGAGATCATCGTATCGGCTTCGGCTCTGACAATGGTCGGAATGAAGAATGGCAAGCCGTTAGGTGTTCTGACAAATTTTTTGTCATCGACCAGTGTGACTTGATCGCCGATGCCTGCAAAGACGAAGTCTTTGTCGCCGAAAGGGACGTTTGTGTAGGAACGATAGTGTGAACCAACTCGTTGAGCTACGGTGACACTGCTGAGATTTTCTGGTTTTGGAACTGGGATGTTGGTTGGACCACCACCGGTCAGGCAGCCTAAAGTGAGTCGCAGTGAGCCTTCTACGAAGCGTGACTTGCCAGTCTGGCGGATCACATTGGTCTTGTAGGCATTAACCGCCGATTCGTAAGGGTCGACTGTTTGTCCATCTTTGTCTTTTGGCTCAGAGCCTCCGCCCCCAGATGCGCCGGTGAGGGATGCTTCGAGTGCGCTTACCAGTCTGTTTTTAGCGAGCAAAGCATTGTCGTAGTCGCGCTCGATAAACTCTTTCATGATCGGGTCGTTGAGCTGATCGGCGACGATCAAGTCAAGACGGATTGTGCCGAGAAGAGTGTTGATGCTGTGTACAGGTAGGAAATAACGATCTCCTGCGATCGTACTGGTGCCTACAGGAGCAGCGTCGGAAAGAGAGATAAAACCAAAATTGGGATCTTCTACAACAATTCTGCTGAGGTCTTTCGCCGCTGCAATTGCCGCGCTCTCAATGGCGGTTGCTTGTTCACTGTGCGAGCCCAGTATGCGAATGTAGCCAAGTCCAAAGAGAATGAATACAAGAACCACCCCGGCAATTAACGCGACCGCCAGGACAATCATGTTGCCACGACGCCTGCTGCGCAGCGCGCGAGATAATATTCGTTCGTGTTTCCGGGTTTTTCTCATTATCGAATTCCATCATGCCGACTTGACGTAGACGCGGCTACCTATATTAATAGGTCAATTCGACGAAGTGTAATTCCCTCGTGGGAGTGAATATCAAAAAATTGGCTAAAATGCGCTCAAATGGGCAAGTCCGCTACTTCGTGAAACGCTCCACAGCCGTTTTAATTTCTCTATTCTGCGGGTCTTGAGTGAAAGCTGTCTTAAGCTCGCTTTCGCCCTCCTTACGCAATCCCATTTTTTCAATGAGTAGCAGGCCAAGTCTGAAGTGCGCCTCCGAGTCGGCAAGGTTGGCTTCCAGAGCCTGACGAAGCAGTACTTCCGCCGCCTTAAATTGCTTGTAATGCGAAATTTCCAGGTAAGCAAGTGCAGTTTTATAGGATGATTCCTTACCATTCAGTGAGATTGCGGTCTCAAGCAATTTCTTCGCTTGGTCTATCGACTTACCATCTTTAATGAGCATTTGCGCGTAGTGAAAATTTGGTTGCGCATTTTTCGGATCTGCAGCAATCGATTTTTCAAAGGCAGCTTTCGCTTCACTGTTGCGATTCATGCATGTGCTCAACAGCACACCTTGCACATCGTAAGCTTGCGAATAGTGCGGATTGATGGCGAGTGCTTTTTTAAGCTCGGTCTCGGCGGCTGGGTAATTTTTGTAGAGCTGCATTTGTATACGACCCAAACCAAGGTAGGCTCTCGCATTGCGTTGATTTGTCTTCAGCGCTTCTTTGTAGTGCTCGTAAGACTGATCGAAAATTCCTTTGTGCAGAAGTAGCAAATCAGCAAGACCAACGCGTGCATTATCTAGTGACGGGTCAAGCTCAATGGAGCGCTTGTATTCTTTCTCTGACTCATCAAGGCGGTCGGTACAAATTGCCAGGAATTCAGCTAATTTAAAATGCGCCATTCCGCTTTTGGGCGACAGTTCTATGCCTTTGCGAAACTCATTTTCACTGGCGGTAAAATCTGTGGATATTTTCGAGAGCATGTCGCCAAGCTCAGAATGTAAGCGCGAATTAGCAGGATCGAGCTCGACAGCCTTACGCAATTCTTTTTCGCCATTGACTCTGTCATTTTTGACATAAAACAACAGGCATCCCAAAGAGAGACGAGATTCCCAATCATCTGAATCTGCTTCAAGTGCACGACGGAAAAGCTTTTCAGCTTCGGCAGTATTCTTAGGATCTGATTGCAAGAGTATGCCGAGATTGACCATAGCTCTTACATTGAGCGGATCAAGTTCGATCGCTTTGCGGTAATTTTGCTCTGCTTCATCAACGCGCTGGAAATCATTCTGGTTGATAAATCCCAACCAGTTGTAAGCCATTGCATTGCCAGGATCAAGACTGAGAGCCAGTCTGACTTGACGCAAAGCTTCTTCTTTTGAGCCAGTGCGTAAGTTGGCGCGACCGAGGCGGAAGTGTGCTTCGGAAGAATTGTCAGCATTAAGAACAGCGCGCTTAGCTGTTTCTAGCGCTTCGTGATAACGTCCCTGCTCGTCAAGAATGTCTGACGCTTGCACGAAAGCTTCGATAGAAGTTGGATTTATTTTCTGTGCAGCTTGCAATTCGTGAATAGCATCCCAATTTTTATGTGAATTGCGGAAGTTGTTGGCATTGCGCATGCGTTGTCCGTAGTCAGACAAGTCCATCGCCGCAGCACCACGAGCACCATCAGTAACACCAGATCGGCCGTTGTCGCTAGAAGCAAAGGCAATAGTGATTGGAGCAACTCGCTTAACAGCAGGAGGAGCACTCAGGACAAGCTTTCTAGCTGTCATCGAGCCACCAATTACTGGTGTCTGCAACTGCCCTTTGTCTCTCAAAACCGCTGATTGAACACGATCTTTCATCGAATTAAATGCGCGTTCGACGTCTCCGCCATTATTTGAATCGCGCAAAGATTCGATTAGATACTTAGTGAAATAGCTATTCTGAAGATTGTCCGATTCCCACGCTCTCTGGTCGGGCGCGCTAGACGAAATTACGATACTGCCGGTTGCATCAGCCAAAGTCTGTGTGTCAACGTTCTGGCGGAACAGGCCTTTGTGAGAAGTCTCGGCACCGGCACCGCTATAGCAAGTATCGAGTACAAGTAGAACACGGTTGGTGTGCACACGTTCTCTAACGGTGCGAAGCAACTGCCGCATCTCAATGCCAGTGGCGAACAATTTCGTCGTTCTCGAATCGTGAGCAACTACATAATTGACTCCACGAATGTCTGCTCCAGCAGGCGAGCCGTGAGTAGATAAATAGATGACGACCAGGTCACCAGGAGCAGCTGCGTGTGGGAGAAAAGAGTCTCCCAGAACATCCATCACATTTACTTTGCTGGCATCTTCATTGAGTAATAATTTGACGTGGTCTTTTTCAAATCGACCTTGAGCCGGGTCAGTTAGATAATCATAAAAATCTTGCGCATCTTTGGCGGAATATTTTAGCGGTGGGACATTGTTGTCGGCAAAACGACTGACACCTATGACGACCGCCCATTTATCGCCCTTAAAATTCGCAAGAATTTGTTTTACATTTGATTGATTGGCATTTGTGCTGCTACCACCGGGAGCAATAGGCAAAGTGCCCTTAGAACCGCCTGGAAGTGCCGCGCGAGTTTTTGAATGCGCCGCCGGCTTTACTGGAGCGGCACCGCACACGATCGGAGCGAATAGCTGCGAGCCAAGGCACAGAGCCAAACTCAATGAAAGGTATTTCCGAACGACAAACACACCGATTCCTCCTCAATCCTCATACCCAGGACTCCCCCAAAATCCCACATGCGCTATTTCTGCGCTTCAGAATTTGGTTAGTCGTTCGGTATCCGATTGCTTAACGAGGACATTTAGATAATTAGGGGGATATGACCTTTGGGCCATCATTACCGACCTCTTTGCTAAAGATTTTATTGCTTTTAGCGGTAAATATGTGGCTGAAGCCTATTGTCTGTGGCAACAGGAGTTCATCATGCCACAAGCAGACAACGACCCAAATCTTAAGAACCTATTGCTAGCCAACTCTCGCACTTCCACATTCTGGAAACAAGCTTTTGCTATCGAAGGCTCTATTACGCCGCACGTGTTGCCGAATGTCTTAATTGTCGGTTCAATTAGTTGGCTGATTACTGTCATATCCAATTATATTGAGTCGAGATATGCGATTAAAGTTGGACTGCCATTGGACTGCTTTGAATTTTCGGGAGCGGCTCTTGGTTTACTTCTGGTGCTCAGAACGAATTCGGGCTACGACAGGTGGTGGGAAGCGAGAAAGTTGTGGGGTGGGATTGTCAATCAATGCCGAAACGTTGCTATAAGCGCTCAGGCATACGGGCCAACTAGCCATATTTGGCAGCTGAAATTGAGTAGATTGGTAGCTGTCTTTCCACACGCTGCAAAAGCCAGTTTGAGGAACGAGCCATTATCTCCTCAGGCAGCGAAATTGATAGGTGAGAAAAATGCAGCAGAAATATCAGAAGCGGACCATATGCCCACGGCTGTTGCATTGCACATTGCTAAGCATCTGAAATCTGCGGTTGACTCGAATGAACTTAATCAATTTTCTTTTATGCAGATTGATAAAGAAAGGGCGCAACTTATAGACCACGTCGGTGCTTGCGAAAGAATTATGAAAACGCCACTGCCGGTGGTGTATGCAATTAAAATCCGGCGTTTCATTGCCGTTTTTCTGTTAACTTTGCCTTTTGCTTTACTTCACACATTTGACGATAATTCGCTGGTTCCGCTAGTCACAATGCTTGTGGCCTATCCACTATTTTCACTTGACCAAATTGGCGTTGAACTGCAAAATCCGTTCAACACCAAACATCTGAGCCACCTACCCCTCGACGAGATCTCGAGTACTATCGAACGAAATGTTTGCGCACTGGTGAAATCAACTGACCTAAAAGATGACTTGCCTGAAACAGTTACACCGGCTCAAGAGAGCTTGATTAACGGGTCGTTTTTAAAAATGCTCACAAACAATTTTAAAAGAAAAAGTAAAATGTGAACCTCGATTATGGAAATTATTCTCTAACTAAATCAATTGCCAAATCAATGTTTACTTCGTCGCTGATAGTGATTGCCATGAAGCCGCCAATGCCAAACTTCTTGCGCAGCACTGTAGTTTTGGCTTCAATTTTTAAATGTTTTCTGCCAGCATCGTCTGTGCTTTCTTTAACAGGGAGAGCAGCCAGAACAACAATTTGCTTGACTCCGTGAAGTTCTAGGGTGCCGGTAACTTTGAAGTTGCCTGCATTATCGACATCAATTTTTGAGGAGGCAAATTCTGCGACCGGGTACTTAGCTACGTTGAAAAAATCTTTAGTTCTCAGGTGTTGGTCGCGCTTTTTGTCAGAAGTATTAATGCTGTCTACTCCTACACTGGCTTTCACCGTAGCTTTCGATAAATCCCTACCGTCATAGTTGACGTCGCCGGAAAGGCTCCCAAACTTGCCATCAACTCGCTGACCGATGTTCTTCAAGTGAAAATTAATTACCGAGGACGAGGGACTTATTTTCCATGCCGTGTCAGCTGCACTAGCAGAAAGACTGGAGCTGCAAAGGGCAGCTACAAAACTTAGGGCGAAAATTGAATTAGTTAGCTTTGTGTCCATAGCGGTATCCATCTAATAGTTTGTAAATAGCAAAGGCAGCATAGTCGTATTCAAGCAGACGATCTATGTGTATTCGTCTACTTTGCTTTTCCAATCGTCCTAAATGTCGTGCAATTGGCGTCTTAAAGATGGAGCTAAAACTGTAGGCACTGACCCAAATTAGACGATTAAGTCAAAACGGAATTCAGCATTCGTGAAAATTTTGGGTATGAAAAGTAAATGCACAGTGAATTAGATTATTGAGTAGGGTTGCACTAATCTTCAGTGTCTTTGTCATGGCAATTTCGAGCCATCTCCTTCCTGCTGACGCTAAAAATTTTGAAGTTATTGAATTTCCGGACATATCATTCAATCCGTCTGGCTTGCAGAGTAAAAAATTGCAATTAACATCGATAGAAGAAATCGATGAATTTTCCAAGTGGACTTCTTTGATAAGTAAGAGAAAAAATGCTGAAGCAATGAAATTGGTTAAAGAAAGTCTAGTGAAGCATCCAGATTGGTGCGCAGGTTATTACTTCCTCGGAAAACATGCGGAGGCGGAACTCGACGATGACATCGCGCTCGAAATGTATTCAAAAGCTTTAAACAACCGTCCTAACTGCTTGAGTGCTCTGGAAGCCAGAGGGTTTCAATACGATGCTCGCAATGAAAATTCAAAAGCGATACGTGATTTTCAACAAACTTATTTTCTCACCTCTGGTCAAAACAAACAGCGAATGCGGATAAGGTTGGCTAAGACCTACCTAAAAGCAAAGAATTACAATCTAGGCCAAAAATTCAGTAGAGATGCCAAAGTGGTTGAGCCTAAGAATGCTTTCGTCCGATTGATTGAAATCGATTGCTGCTTGAAGCAAAAACTCTGGAGGCAAGCTATTAATTTATGCGACGATGCTCTGATTGCAAAAATTCCCTCGGCACGATTCTACCTTCAAAGAGCCGAAGCAGAATGCGGATTGAGTCTGTTTAAAGATGTGATCCGTGATTGCGACAAATACTTAAACTTAAAAACTCAAGACACAGATTTTCTTCCAGATCAAAAACTGGCTCATTCCATAAAGGGCAGAGCACTTGCCGCGTTGGGACGAAGACAGCAAGCCAAACTGGACTCCCGTCAGGTTATAAGATCAGATGCGGCACTTTTTGACGACACAATTTTTCTAGATACAAGAAAAATATATACAAAGAGATAGCGAAGTGAAGGCAATTCATAATATCGCATTCGAACTCGATTATATTATCAACATCAGATCAATCGAGACGCCTTCTCATTTACCTCACGCGCTTCATCTGCGCGTCCTGACGAATTGAGAATTGAAGCGTGAGTGCGCAAGGCATTTGCGACTGCCACTGGTGATGGCGCAGCCGATCTCTCGTAAATTACTACCGAGCGTCGAGCAATCGGCTCTGCTTCTGCATACTTACTTTGTGCAGAGTACAGAAGTGCCAAATTATTCAGTGCACACGCCAATGACTGGTTTGTATCGGCACCAGGGCGTTTCTCAAATATTTGAATTGCTCTTTTGTATTGTGCTTCAGCGGTGCCATATTCTTTTTTATGACGGTGCAATTCTGCCAAATTGTTCAGAACACTGGCGACGTCTGGATGTGAGTCACCAAGATTGCGTTCGTATGTTGCCAGAACCCAGTCAAACAGAGACTGTGCTTCTGAATATTTCTGCTGGACATAATAGAGGCTGGCGAGATTGTTGCGCACGTTGGCGGCGTCCATACTTTCTTTGCCGGCTGATTTCTCGTATCGGCTGATTGCTTGCTTGTAGAGAGTTTCGGCTTCGGCGTATTTGGCATTACCAACATAGAAAGAAGCAAGGCTATTTTCACTATCTGCGAGCGCTACACCGCCAGTAGTATCATTCTCTTCACGTAATCCAATTGCTTGTTCCAGGGCGGGTTGAGCTTCTGTCATGCGCCCTCGGGCCGAAAGTGTTCTGCCGAGGCCATTCAAACTGGTCGACAAATCCATCATGTACGGTTTGAGTTTGGTCTGCTTGATTGCAACAGAACGTTTAAACATCGTCTCAGCTTCACCGAGACGACCTTCGCGAAGATACAAATCACCCAACAAATCCAGGTCCGGCGTTATTTCTTTAGAACTTGCACCAAAGCTTTTTTCATCGTGCGTCAATTGCGTGCGCAGCAATTCTTCTGCGCGTGAAAATTCCGCTTTATTGATCAGCAACTGCGATTCATTGCGAAGAGTTTCGCCATCCTTCTGCTGAGCGCAGCCTACGACGGTCATCGCTAAAAGACCAGCGAGAATTACTTTAGTACTAGAAATTGGGTGTTTTGCATTTTTCATATTTCTAACTCACGTCTTTACTGCAGGTGTTTAAACAATCCAACACCCAGACCCAGTGCTGCTCCAACGCCTGCTGTTTTTACGATTGTGCCGTTTCTGCGCGAACCTGCCCAACCGAGACCACCACCAGCCAATGCGCCGGTCGCAACGTCTCTAATAATCGGATGTCGCTTCATGGTTTCGCTTGAGCGCACCAGTCCAACGCCTGCGCCAGTACCGGCACCAATAGCGCCACCACGCAGAACACCGCGCCCAGTAATTAATCCAGTCGCAGCGCCAACCCCGGCGCCAATTCCGCCGCCTATTGCGGCTGCTTTGACTTTAGGATGTCTTTGAAAATAGGTACGTTCGTCTTTTAAATAGACTGTGCGCGTCTGCACTACTGTGCGAGTAGGTGCCTGAGTGTAACGCGGTACCGCCACTCGGCGATTGTCATAACGAGGTAATTGAGGAGCTGCTAATTTGACTCGACTGGTACTGGTGACAGTGCCGACATTGGCGTTGTTCTGACTGGCAGAACCCATCAACATAGTGGTTTGCGCCAGGGCAGGCAGAAAAGCCTGTGCGGTGAATATGCAAGAGAATCCCGCAACAACACCTTTTAACTTCGTACGTTTCATACGCACATCCTTCGCGTTCTGAACGCCCGTTCTGAGAAGTGTTATGAAGCCCAAATTGGGACCACCAACCTGAAGACGACCAACTGATGAGCGTGTTCCCGAAAGTGTTATTGATGAGAACGAATCAAGTTTTGGTAAGCGAGTTGCCAGAAGCTTTAAATCACACCTGGGCTGCGGCTTTCTGACTAATTTCGAAAACAGCGCGGGCAAGATCATTGACTTCTTGTTCGGAGTTGAAATAACCAAAACTAACTCTGACCAGACCATGTTGCAAAGTCCCCAGAGTAGCGTGGGATAAGGCTGCGCAGTGTAATCCCGCGCGCACTCCGATGCCATAATCTTTATCCAACATGT
>JACMKL010000198.1 GCA_014380105.1 Candidatus Melainabacteria bacterium | reverse complement strand
TTAAAAAGTAAGTGACACGAATCGGGCAAAACGCCCTTTCCGTGCCACTTACAAAATCCGAGGCTTGCCGCCCAGGCTCACCCAGTTTTCCCTGGAGACTAAAAGCTATGCGCTTCGACTACTCAGTTACTCGGCAAGGCGCAGAACGAGCATTGCTGCTACGCCTGCCGCCATGAGCAAGAGTTGAACGAAAGATGCATAGCCCGGAGCCGTCTTGAGAAAGCGTGGGATGAGACCGCCTGCAGCCAGATAGATGAAACATCCAGCGGCGACAGGGGCGACATAAGCAGCGAATCCAGTCATCGAACTGCCAATCGTCAGCGCCAGAATCACGCCGATGAAAGCGGTGATGGAACTGGCGAAATTGGCGAGCAAGGCGCGCTTGCGGTCGAACCCAGAGGTGACCAGCACGCTGTAATCGCTCAACTCAGTCGGAACTTCGTGCAACAAAACAGCCAGAGTGGCTGCAATACCTGCATTGACGTCGATGAGATAAGCCGAGCCAATCAGCACACCGTCGATGAAGTTCTCCAGCATGTCGGCAGTCAGGGTCATGTAGCCGACGGGATGAATCTCGTGCGGCTTTGCATGTTCGTGACGGCAGTGGAGAGCCTGTTCGACGCTGTAGAAGAGGAAGATACCGGCGATCACGAGAAGCGGGACGGTCAAGCCGTTGCCGAGTTCTTCGAAAGCTTCCGGAATCATATGCAGAAAAGCGTTGCCGAGCATCACGCCGACAGCAATTGAAACGAGCGACGGCAGAAAGCGCTGCAAGTTTGCGTTGCTGAGTGAGAAGGTCAACAAGCCGATGAAAGAGAGACCGCTGACTGCAGCGATGCTCAAGAGGGCGTAAAGCCAGATGTGGTTTTCCATTGGTAAATCTCCAGGTTAGGTGCAGTAGCCAAAAACCGTGTCGCTGGTGAGCAACATGCTGGGCGGAAAGCAAAAACTCCAAAAAAAACGACTCCCTAAACCACGCAAATGGCAGAAGGAGTGTTCGAAGAGGAAGTTGTTATTGGTTCTCGGAGTTACTGCGTTTAAGAAAAGGTGGATGTCATGATAAATTCACCATATGCCTATCTCTTCACGGATCAAAGACCTCTAATCTAAGATCCCTCTGATGTGGCGTGGATCCAATTGGCGCAGGCATCACGGGCTCCCAAGAGGTGGTGTGAGTGTCGCTTGAATACTTCCCTGGCGAAGCTAGCGCGAGAAGTGTTTTGGGATGTCATGAATTTGCGTTCAGCACACAAACACCATCGATTGCGCGGCTCACACTGTCCCTTCAAGCACGTTTTGAATGTGGTGCCTCAAAATTTCCTGGTGCGTAAAACAATCCTCGCTCGGCGCAGGAATATGGGTCAGCTTCGCGCGCGCTTAAAACGCTGTTTATGTGAGTTAGCGATGTACGTACTACAATGCATGGAGGAAATGACAGTCAACTGATTTTGAGATAGAAAGTTTGAACGCATCTATGTTCCACGTAGGCAAAAACGACCGTCGCGCATATCCTGCGCTGTCCAGCTATGTTTTTCAGGGAACACAAATTGAATCGACTGCCATGGTCGATCCTAGATCTCGCGCACCAATTGTGATGGCGCAAAACCGCCAATTTTTGGAAAGCGTTTTGGACCGTCAATTTCAACTCGCCAACGAGAAAGGCTATCCAATTTCGATAGCTCTGATAGCAATTCATCAAGAAACAGTCGACGCACCACTTTCAACAGCATCAGAAGCGATACTGAATACAGTGGCAAAAATTTGTCGCTCACATGTCAGACCTAGCGATTTGATTTTTAGATACGGCGAAAGCATGCTAGTTTTGGTTTGCCTTCAAAGCAATGAAGATGGCACGACTTCAGTTGCCAGACGCCTCAAAGAATCATTAGCGCGCCCCTTGTTCTTCGGTAAGCGCTCAGTCACTGTTCATCCAATTTTTGCAGTATCTGGAGTCACGAGCGGTTTTGGCTCAGCCGGAAATAGCTTGTTGAAGACGGCAGAATCGGTATTCATCAAAGCAATCGCCGTGAAATCAAACCTGGCCTCGGCAGCTCAATATGGCATCGGGCACGTCTCGACCGACGTCAACAATCAGGATATTGCAAACGCAATCACCGGCATGTATGAGCCTTTCGCAGGACAACCTTAAAGCGTTTACTGAAGCACGTTAGACTTAAGCGAGTCCGCTGATGCTTTCTCTGCCACAGATGATGTCTGAGCAATTGAATCTGCAATTACGCGCAGAAGCTTTTGTCCACCTGGTCCATGCAAGTGCACCGGATCGCAAAAGTCGGCTCTATTAAACAGACCCGAGCGATTGCAGTCGAGAAAAGCGGCACCATTGTTTTGCGCCAATTCTTTGACTCGCCCTACAAATTTATCGTAAACACCATCTGGAAGTAGGCTAGTGTTTTCTGTGCAGAGCGGCATGTTGACGACAACTACGCGAAATCCTTTTTGCTTAGCCAGTGAAAGAAATTTTTCCATGTACTTAGATTGATTGGCAAATATTTTCGGCTTGAAAGGCTGATAGCGCATGCGATATTCTTTGCTGTTATCGACCCAAAGCGCATTTTCAGCGGCTTTCATGCTGTACGGTGTCACTTGCCACTGGCCGGGGAAATTTTCTTCCGGTTGTTCTGCCATTGCTATTTTCAGCAGTGGCTGAGGTATTTTGATTTGTTCGAATGATGTGCCAAGCGTTGCTGTCAGTAGTTTTTCTTCGATATTACGCAAGATGCACTGAAAATCTGCGCGTGAACCGTAGATATGAAACGCTTGCTCTATCACACGCTCAAGGCGCTTCCAGACTCGTTTACTCTCTGGTAATGCGTCATTCGGATAGGCGACTTTATCCAAATATCGGACTGTTTCAGTTGAAGCTGGGTCGCTAAAACTAGCATCAATCAAGTCTCTTGGCGCCACACCCCAAATGAGTGTTGGTCGTGCACTTTCCTTTGCAGGCAATGTGGCAAACAGTGCAGCCGCATCAGAAGCCATTTGTCCGCCAATTGCAAACGAGTGCGTCGTGACAGGTTTCCCCAAAACTTTGCCCGCATAATTTTCAAAATATAGTGAACGATGGTGTTTTACCGCATCGAATGGCTTTTTCAAGTAAGTTGAATCGCCATCGTTGACTACGGCAACCATCAAGCTCGAACCAAAAAACGCAAAGTCAGGCTTTTGAGTTTTCTCCTCAGCCGATTGCCATGTTTTCCAATCTTTTGCCGCCCAATATGCCCAGCAGCGATTTGGAGATTCAATCGGGTCGGGCTTTAAGGTCGCCATCGCCAACGCGTTTGTACCCACAATCAAAAGCCCAGCCAGCAAGGCATAACTGGTAAAACAGCTCTTTCTTGCTTTGCCCGGTGATTTTTCTTGCTCAGCGGTCTGTGTTGACGGCAACTTCAAGGTTTCCAATAGCGGGTCAATGATAGCGCGGGTCGGAATCTATTGCCTTGCATTTTACTCATGGAAACTTTGGGTGAAACAGTGTTAAGGGCGCTAGGCGCTCTCTGCGCGAGACTTTTCAAACTTTTGCCATGTCAAGAAGTCCGAAAAGTCCGCGCAGGGCTTTTGATTAGCCTTCAAAACGGGAACAATACCGAGGGATGTCTGGGTCTCTTAGCTTACTATCGGGTGAATGATGAGCCAGCAGCAGCAGGAGCTTCGATTAGGGGAGTTGCTCATTGATATGGGCTGGCTCCAGCTGAATGAGCTGGATGACGCCGTCACAATGGCGCAACAAACTCGCTTGCCACTGGGAAGCGTTTTAGTCATGTCCGGACATCTGTCCGATAAAGAACTCAGGGCTTGCGTCCTGGGTCAATCGCTTTTGAAAGACAACGTCATCATCAAAGAAGACATGTTTAAAGTGATGGGCATCGTTCGCGAACGCACTGTTTCCTTCGAAGAAGGGATGCAGATGCTGGAAGGCATGGATGTCACAGTCAAAGAAACCAATAAATTGGGCGAATTGCTTCTGGAAGCCGAGCGGATAACTCCGCATCAACTTCAAGTTGCTCTCGAGACTGTAGAGTCCAGCGGACTGCCCCTGGGCCGCGTCCTGGTGCTCACAGGAGCCGTCACTGAGCCCATTTTGAAAGTTGGTCTGGAAGTTCAGGTTGGCGTGCGCGACGGCATTCTCACCCGACATGATGCCATCGCTAAATTACGCAACACCTCGAGCGTCACGTCTGTAACTCGCACATCTATGCAAATGACAGTGCCTATGCTCGATAAAATTCTGAGAATAGGCGAGTTTTTTGAGAAAGCTGGTATCATCAGCGATACTGATATGCTTAACGCTCTTGAGGTCGCTCTCACTCAGCAACGACGTGTTGGTGAGGTTCTTGTACAATTCAACCTCGTCACTGAAAAACTCGTTGATGCCGCACTGGAATTGCAGCATTTGACTCGTGGACGTCAAATTCGACCAGATCAAGCCGTTGCTGCACTTCAAAATATTCACTATAATGGAATGAGCATACATCAAGCTCTTGGGCTGCCTGAGCCGGAGTCGACTTCGATCAGACCTGAGGCTTTATATTCTCCAGAACCGGCCTCGCAAGCACCAGTGGCGGTGCCTGCTGTGTCTGCGCAAGCGCAAGTGCCCGAAGTACATGGGGAAGTTTTATCCGGTTGGGGTGATGAAACACCTGAGGCGGAAACAAGAGATGGGTGGGGCGATGGCTCTAATGCTTCCGCTGCTCGTCCTGCGTCAGGGTGGGGTGAAGGAGCTCAGCAGGCTCCGGTTCAGGATGCAGAGCAAGCATCGATGGCTGCTCCGGCGCAACATTTTGTCACCGCCAGTGGTGAATTTGGGTCTACTGCTGCTACTGCTGCTGCTGCTGCAACGCCAGCTCAATCTCAAGCTTATGAAGTCCCACCGCAACCTTCTTATCAATCTTTGCCTGCTCAACAAGGCGTTGCTCCGCAAGCCCCGGTCGGCTACGTGCCACCACCGACGATGCCTGGTGTTCCTTCTGGTCCGCAAGCAGCATATCGCCCTCTCCAGTCCCTGATGCCGCAAGTCGTCTCAAAACTTCCGCCATTTAATCCGGTTGCTTCCGACCCACCGTCTGCTCCTATGACTTCAAGTCCGGTGAGTTATACGGCACCGCCGGCAGTGAACTATGCGCAAGCAAACGTCGAAATTTCACTGCCTTCAAATCCTGTAGAAGTAGCTCAAACAGTGCCTTTGCAGGAAATGCCAGCACCAGTTTTGGATTCTGTCGCCGAGCAATTAGAATCACTTGGTTTTGAAGATAGTGATTTTACAGAGTCGGAAGCTGCTCAAATTCCTGAGCCCCCACCTGCACCTTTACCGCAAGCATCAGCACCAGATCCGGATCCCGCACCCTTTGTTCCGCCACAGGGACTATCCACGGAAACCGCAGATACGCCAGTCATCGATCTGGAATCAATTATTGCGGCGAGCAATCCACCATCTGTCCAAATGACCGTCGGTCAGCCGGTTTTACCGGAACCAACTTCGTTGCCTCCCAAACGTCAGGATGCCGTCGATGGGGTCATTGCTGAAATAGCCTTTGAAGCTGCTCAGTTTGCTGCAGCTCAAGAAGCCTCAGTGGCATCAGCCGGAGGCTTGGGCTTTGCAGCAGTTGGTTTGGCACAGCTTTTAAAGGTGACAGGCATAGTCACTCAAGACGAAATGGATAGGGCGATTAAGGACGTTATTCGCGATTCCGTATTGCTGCACGATATTCTTAAATCTTCAGGTGTCGGCGATCCTCAAACTTTAAGAGCCGCTTATGATGCGCATATTATGGTGATTGGCGGACAACTAACTTTCGAGCACGCTATGATTGCACTCGATTTCTGCAAGCGCCAAAAAATTAGTTTGTACGAAGCGTTCCAGCAATTAGGCTGGCTGCAAGAGTAAAACTTCAAATGGCGTGTGGCTGTGATAGGTCATAGAGTTGCCCGAAACTTTCAGCTTGTTTAAGATCACGAACAATCAAAGCTTGAAGCTCATCGTTGTTCTTGATATTGAAGGAGCCTGGGACTTCGCGGTAGACGCCGGAGAACGTTCGCGTCAGGTTCAGTTCGTTTCGCTTCAGCTCGTCGAAATAGCGCACGTAGTCGAAATCGCCGTTCAGCACCGCGCCGTAGTGTTCGCCGGACGCGACAAGGACCGTTGGCTTGCTGCGGAACAGGAAGTAGTGGCCGTTGTCGGGGTGGAGCGAAATCGGCGGGTGGTCGGCCGCGGGGGCGGGGGCGGGGAGGGTGAGCGCGACCAGACCAAGCAGCAGCG
>JACMKL010000197.1 GCA_014380105.1 Candidatus Melainabacteria bacterium | reverse complement strand
GATTCAATCAGAGAAGATGGCTACTTCGATATGATTCCGGCTGGTCAGGTTGTTCGCAATCTTGGCCCAGTCTTCAAACGTATTGAAGACCCAGATGCTGAAGTTGAAGCTGTACCAGCAAAGAAAAAATAGTTGCAGTGGCAGCCTCTCACTTATTCCATATATCCTCTAATATGGTTGGACGGGAATAAAAAGCGTGACCGAAGCAAATAGCCAAACTAAATCCGAAACCGAAACCGAAACAAAATCCGATGCGAAGTCGGATCCGATCTCGGATGCGAAACCTGATCTTTCGCGGAAGTTTCGTTTGATTGTAAAATTGTTGCGTCCGAAACAATGGACCAAGAATTTGATAGTTTTTGCTCCTGGTATTTTCTCTTCCAAAATTCATGAGCCTCAAATTTTTCTGGCTTCCAGCCTGTGTTTTGCTGCATTTTGTATGCTCTCCAGCGCAGTCTATGTCGTGAATGACGTACTCGATTGCAAGTCAGACCAGCTACATCCGAAAAAGAAATTTCGTCCAATTGCATCCGGAGAGATAAGCGCTCCATTTGCTCTGGTGCTCGGCGTCATGTGTGCACTATTAGGTCTGGCCATCGGCTTTCTGGTTCGTCCAACTGTAGATGTGTTTTTGCTTGCCTATTTCTTCTTGATGATGTTCTATGCGCTCGTGCTTAAGCACCACGTATTGTTGGATGTATTTGCAATTGCGGCGGGCTTTGTCCTGCGTGCTGCCGGTGGCGCTGCTGCTGCCGGTGTTCCGTCTTCGGGTTGGTTTTTGGCCTGCACCTCATTTGGTGCTTTATTTCTGGCTCTGGAAAAACGCCGTCAAGAATCGGTTCTCTTAAAAGATGATGCTTCGTCCCATCGTAAGACGCTCAATTCTTATTCACCAGAATTGTTAGACCGCATGGAAGCAGTGATTACGCCAAGTTTGGTGACTTGCTACGCGTTTTATACTTTTCAGTCGTATCACGGGCAGTGGATGATGTTGACTCTACCTTTCGTTCTATATGGTGTTATGCGCTATCAAGTTTTGTCGGTTAAAACTGATGAGACTGGCGCTCCAGACGAAGTCTTATTGAAAGACCGAGGAATTCAAGTGACCTGCTTGCTCTGGATTTTGACGAGCGCGGGCGTGGTATACGGTGTCATTCCAAAATTCTTTGCATCTTCTTCGGCTTTTCTTGATGCGCTGAGACCCCTCTAAACGCTTTCGAGAGGCTTTTTTATGTGTTCTATGTCTGCAGAACCAAAATCCAAAAATTATCCAGAAGCAACAAATGAGTGGAAAACTCCAGACGGCGAATTTTTCTGGGGCAGCGCGCAACAAGTAAAAAATGATCCGCTCAACTTTTATCTGCAGGCACAAAGGCAAAATGGGGACTATCTAAAACTGAAGGCCATGCTGGGTTTCGAGTGGTATTTCTTGACCAATCCTACAGCCGTCGAGCATGTTCTGCAGACCAATCAAAAGAATTTTCGAAAACCGGATTTATTTATGAAGCCAGCATCTTTGATGCTTGGAAGTGGACTTTTGACTTCGGAAGGATCGTTTTGGGTCAAGCACAGACGCTTATCACAACCAGCTTTCCATCGAAATAGTATTGCCAAATTAGCTTCCACAGTTGTTGAATGCAGTGAAAAAATGCTCAGTCGTTGGGACAACATGCCCGACGGAAGTGTCGTCGACTTACAGCACGAGATGGTGCAACTTACTCTGAGCGTGGCTGGGCGTGCGCTCTTTAGTATCGACCTCGCCGAACATGCCACCGATGTTGGTCGTGCAGTACGCGAAGCTTTCGCAATCGTTAATGCAAAAATGTTTGCTTATCCACTACTGCTTCCGCTCTGGGTGCCCACTTCCGAGCATCAGCAATTTAAGCAGTCGAAAGGAATAATGGATTCTGTTTTCACCAAAATCATAACGGAGCGCCGAAAAGACCCTGACGAGCACAATGATTTGTTGGGAATGCTCATGTCTGCCCGTGATGAAGAAACTGGCGCCGGCATGACTGATGACGAGCTAAAGGACGAAGTAGTGACACTGCTTATCGCGGGTCACGACACAGTTGCAGCAGCATTGAGCTGGACGTGGATTCTGCTTTCGCAAAATCCTCACGTCATGGCGCAATTGCACGATGAATTAAAAGCAGAACTAGACGGCAGGTCTCCGGCTCTATCTGATCTGGAACATCTTCCATATGCGCGCATGATTTTTGACGAATCGCTCAGACTCTATCCGCCAGCCTGGGGGCAACCTCGGCAAGCAATAGAGGACGATCTGATCGATGGATATCTACTTCCAAAAAATGCGATAGTTTCCCTCAGTCAATGGGTGACACACAGGCACGCAGAGTTGTGGGATAAACCGGATGTATTTGATCCTGAGCGTTTCACTCCTGACAAAATAAAGGCTCGCCCGAAATTCGCCTACTTCCCTTTCGGTGGTGGCTCGCGTGTTTGCATCGGTCAAAGCTTCGCTCTTATGGAAGCCCAGTTGGCGATTGCGACAATTGGTCAGCGCTATCAAATAGATTTGGTTGCCGGGCAGTCTATAGTTCCTGATCCGACTTTCACTCTAATTCCGAAAGGCAAAATCTCTGCAACTCTGCGTCGGAGATAAATCAAACGCAAAGAGTGAGAAGCCTTATTTCCTCAGCCTTAGACTCTAGGTCTGTAAGCAACCACGCGTTCGAAGTTTCGTGGATTGAAGTAACTTACATTTCCCAAGGAAACTCTCGCTTGCGAACTGCTGTTTTGCGCAACTCTGCCATCTCCAGCATAAATAGCTGCATGACCAGGTTGATTGCCGCGGCGATTTGCAATAATTACATCACCCGGTTGTAGATTCTGCAACGAAACACGTTCGAATCCACTTCTTCCAAGTGTTCTTTCCAAGCCATCACAGCTGGTGTCACGAATATTCAGGTTGAATGAATGTCTTAATGCTGCACTGATGAATGTCACGCAGCCACGATCGGTTGAAGCACGGTGATCGAAGTCAGTCACCGAACGACCCAACATTTGCTGGATGGTTGGGGCTAAGCGACCCCAGTATTCACTTTGTCCGCGATTAGCATATTGATCTCTGTCGTAAGGACGTCCGTATTGGTCGCGCCCTTGTTGGTAGCGCGGATCGTATTGATCGCGACCTTGCTGGCGTCCGTACTGATCGTACTGACCATAGCGATCTTGCTGGCGTCTGTATTGATCGTATTGACCATAGCAATCTTGCTGGCGTCCGTATTGATCGTACTGACCATAGCGATCTTGCTGGCGTCCGTATTGATCATACTGACCATAGCGATCTTGTTGTCCGTAACGTTGACGTTGAATCATTTGTTGCAGCAATTGCATGTAAATACGTTGCATCTGCTGACCGCCATGGTTCTGGCGATCGTAACCGTTGTTCCAACTACCGCCGCCTGGTTCATACCCGTATCGGTCAGTATCATAAGGACGTCCATACTGGTCGCGTCCTTGCTGGCTGTAATCTGCATAGCGACCTTGGTTGTTGCCGTAATCGCGTCCGGAGTTATAGCCATAATCGCGGCCGGAGCTGTAGCCATTGTCGCGATAGGCATAGCCACGATTGTGCATATCAAGCCCGAGACGAGTACCACCGTTGCCGAAGTCTAGCTGTATCGGTCCGAGCTGAATACCGAATTGAGCGCCACGTCCGTAGTTGCGGTCGTAATTTGAATAATTTGCGCGGGAGTAATTCCCGTCGTCGTAGTCGTATCGACCCTGACCAGGTCGAATGATGACATTTTGATCGCATCTGTCGTCAGTTTGACAGCCAGAGCGCATTTGACGTCCATTGGCGCCGAGGAGCAAATCACCCCATTGAGGTGATTCTGGCTGCTGATAATACGCGCCTTGTTGCGGCGACTCGTAAAATTCCGTCGACATAATGCCTTCTTCGATTTAGCTGTGCGTAGGGTACATTGAATATAGGTCAAGACCGCGAACCTGCCCCCCCGGTTTTCACGATGATCACGAACCTTTTCTTTGTTTC
Organism: Candidatus Melainabacteria bacterium; assembly: GCA_014380105.1. Taxonomy (GTDB): domain Bacteria; phylum Cyanobacteriota; class Vampirovibrionia; order Obscuribacterales; family Obscuribacteraceae; genus QKMZ01. The sequence continues at coordinate 802 of JACMKL010000197.1, read as the reverse complement.
TGCGGCGAATGCAGATTAACTATGAGAAACGAATTAGATATTCCGCATCAAAAAGATTATGAAATCAGCTATCGCACGGTCCCAAACTGGTTTGTGCCGGCAATTACCGTCACCACGTTCAGCATTGGGGCGCTTGCTGTCCTAGGAACCGCATCTTATTTAGTGCCGATTGCCCCAGTTTCGCGGCACCTTCTTGGGTCACCGGAATTAGTTCTTGAGACTTTTATACGCTGCATTGCGCTGCTGCTTTTGGGCTTTTTGACTTTTCTTTTGGCGGAAGTTTGCAGGCACGACCGCCTGGTCATATCTCGGAAAGGCTTGGCTTTTCCGGTGTTTCTCGCCCCTGATCTTTTGTTTCGCCGCAAGCGCTCGTGGGATGACATTGCAAATATCATGCTCGGCTCGATGCTGATGCACGATAAAAAGGGCTCCTATGAATATGAACTCGAGGAAGCCAAAGATAAGCGCAAGCTTTTTATATATTTTAAATCGGGCGGACATGTTTGTTTGGATTTGACGAAGATGCCAAAGAAGAACCAGGAGAGGCTTTTCATGGCAATCGAGGACTGGTGCATTTCTTGTACAAGAGCGCCAGTATCGCGTGAAATAAGTGAACGCGGAGTAAGTAATAAAGGAAAGGACGAATCACTCACGTATACAAAATTGTGGGAAGAACAACTTGAGTCGCACTTTTCGCATACAAATTTTTGTCCACTTGATCGCGGTCAGAAAATCAATAACGGGCGTCTCAACGTTGTGATGCAATTGGCGTCTGGTGGATTGTCTGCTGTTTATCTGGCGG
>JACMKL010000196.1 GCA_014380105.1 Candidatus Melainabacteria bacterium | reverse complement strand
GTGATCACCTTAAAACCGTCTTCGTACAAGTCTGAGACGAGTTTTTTAAAATCAGGAAAGCGTTGATCAGATGTAGTGAAGACTCGATAATCATCCATATAATCGATATCGAGCACAATCGTGTCACATGGAATTGCCCGGTCTCTAAATTCTTTAGCGATGCTCCGCACGGATGCTTCGTCCGGATAGCTCCATCTAGACTGCTGGTGACCAAGCGCCCAAAGTGGTGGCAACTTGGAGCGACCAGTCAAAGTAGTGTAGGCAGCAACCAGGTCTTTCAGTGAAGAGGCGCCAAATAGGTACATTTGCCAACCACGTCGAGTTAGCAATGAAATTTTCCCCTCTCCCACCATATCGTGGTCGAGGTCCCATTTTTGACAAGCTGGTGAGTCGAGGAACATGGCCAGCCACTGCCCCTGGTGCCATATGAACAACAGCGGCAATGACTTGTACATCGCATCCATTGAAGGAAGATGATGAGGATTGTCCGAATTGATCAACGTGTGCACAGCACCACGCCGGTTTAGTCCCGAAAGGCGCTCACCAAGACCATAACAACGTGCGTCATCTGGTAGGTCAAAAGCAAAATCAAAACGACTTTCAACAGAACGCTGAAATCTAAAATTGAATGGGAAAATGCCCTCTGCCTGCGTTTCTACCAGATCGCCCCACTCGATACGACTGGCTTCGCCGCTGGCAAACAGAGTGTATGCTGGCTCGGCATCAGCATCACCAAAATCGCCATCACCCGTATTTCCGTCTTCTTCCGATTCTAAATCAAGCGCGAAAGACGCAGGAGGCGCAGTGAAACCATTAGCCCAAGCGCTCACACGCACAACTTCCACTCCGGCAATTTCTGCCTTGTGAAATTCACATCCAAACGGAAGCCCGTGTGACGCGCTCTCCCCGAGCATCAACTCGGCACCTTGCGGAAGTTTTCTAGCTCCTAACCAATAATCCTCAGTTTGCTCTTTCGCCACAACTTATCCTTTGTTCGCAAGTATTTTTTTGATACCTTCGTCAATACCTTTTTCACCCGAGAAGCCAATCGAGAAAGTAACAACTTCACCTTCAGGATTCAAGAAAACGATCGTTGGAATAGGGCTAACTTCATACTGATCGATGATTTTTTCATTATTTGGATCATCAACGTCAACGCGCATGAATGAGACTCGATCACCGTATGTCGATTTGACTTTATCGAGCAACGTATTCATCTGTTTGCAAGGTTGGCACCATGGTGCATAAAAATCAATTACGGTTGGTTTTGAAACACCATCAGCACCGCGCACTCTTGAGAGTCCAAGCATTGACGCTATCATTCTCGTGTCCGGACCGGTCTTCGGTGAAAGTATATTTTTTGGCAATTGCATCATGGCAAGATTGGCTTGCTGAGCATTGTTCGATCCTTTGCCAACACGAATCGCCGCTCTAAAATGTTGCTTTGCCTTTGTGTAATCCTTCAACCGGCAATACGATTGACCGAGCAAAAGATGCGCTTCGCAACTTGCCGGATCAGCGTTGACTGCTGCTTGAAATTTCTCGACAGCCTTTTCCGCCTGGCCTTTAGTTAAATTGAATTTGCCTTCGCTAATGCAGCGGGCATAAGGACTTGCGGCAGGAGTAGGGACTGCAAATGCTGAAGACGAGAGCAGCGCGCTAGTGAGCAACGCCGTCGAAACCAACGCTTTTAACAAATTTCTATTCTGCCGAAACATAGCAAATAACCTCAAACTTGATGCCTATTTTACCTGGGACGCCTTCACTTCAGAACTCTCAGAGTTTGGCGCGCTTTGCGCCTGCTGAACTGGAAGTTCTTTGAGGATCAGGTGGGCGGACATCCATTTGTCCAAGATTTCCACCTCCCTATCCGTAAACTGCGCTTCCTCAAAAATTAGGTGTTCTCCATTCGGAATAAGTTCGATCTGGCGATCTTCCGTAGCAAGCTTGTTGTAAAGCTCTACAGTGCCTTGCGGACGCACCAATTTATC
>JACMKL010000022.1 GCA_014380105.1 Candidatus Melainabacteria bacterium | reverse complement strand
TTGCGAAGCACCAGAATAAGAACAAACAAAAAAATCATTTGCATAAAGATAGGAATCGCAACGAGAATAATGCCTCTCGCCAAGATACTTCCCTTAAATTCAGGACGGAAGGACTGCATTATTAGAGGTCCTCGGCAATAAAGCCATTTGAAGAGGCCAGTGGTAAACGCACCCAGAAAGTACTGCCGTGCCCGCTGGCGCTCCTGATTCCGACAGTGCCGCCGTGCGACTGTACGAGCGCTTTTACAACAGCCAAACCTAATCCGGAACCTTCAACTTGTTTTGGTCCGAGACCGCGTGCTTGGCGAAATTTATCGAATATCAATTCATGCTGATCGAGCGGAATTCCACTGCCCTGGTCACTTACACTAACCTCGCAAAAATCCTCGAATTTGGTCAACTTAATTTCAACAACCGCATCCAGCGGTGAAAACTTAATGGCGTTAGAGACCAGGTTTTCAATAATCTGCAATAGGCGTTTTTCTTCTGCAAATACTATTGCGTCATTTGACGGAGTAATAATGGTGACCGATTTCTGGCGAGCGACAGCGAATAAGCTTTGCTTTGCAGCTTCACAGACATCAGAGATGCCGACGGAGGAGCGCTCTAGTATGAGTTTGCCAGCCTCAAGTTTATCCAACTCCAACAGTTCATTGACAAGCGATGTAAGTCTGTTGGAATTAAGTTGTACACGAGCCAATTCGTCGACCGCCTTCTGCGGCAAAATACCCTTAGTTCCCTTTTGAAGGAGTGAAACATTGATGGAAACAGCTGTAAGCGGAGCGCGCAAATCATGACTGGCAACGGACAGAAAATGTTGTTTTAGCCTATCCACAGCACGCAACTCGGTGACATCATGAGCAACACAGAAATAGACCTTTTGCTCAGAGGACCAAACGACTGACCACACAAAATCTTTCAAATTACCGTTTCGGCACCTTACAGAATTTTCAAAGCGCCCCTCGCCCTCTGTTTCTGCCAAATTTTTTAACGATGAATTAGTGCCCTCAATTGTGTCAGCAGAGAGCAAATTGGAAAGCGCCATTCCTAATAGCTCGCCAGGCTCATATCCCCACGAAGCTTTTGAAGCAGCACCTACTGCTACGAAACGTAAGCGTGAATCAATTGAGCAAAGAATGTCAGCTGCATTGTTTAGAACAATTGCTTCTCGTGCAATTGCATTCTTCAGGGTCCATCCAGCAGCATTGATGATGGCGTCCAGTTCTGCAATCTCGTCGGCAGCCTTACTGTTTGTGGTGGGGTCAACAGCAATGTCCACAGCAAGTAAATTGGCTTTGTGTGCGATTAAATCTAAGCGTTTGACTATATCTTGGGCAAACGAAATTACCAACCAAAATGATAGAAGTGTACTTCCGGCAGCAAAGAAAATTATGAAAGTAACAAGAGCAGAGCGCAACGTGTTCAGCTCATCAGGCTGTTGTTCAGTTTGTTTCCGCTCAAATTCAACAAGCATTCGACTCATCGTGCGCTGGTTTGTGTACAGATTTACGAGTTTATTGCGGGAATCAGAATCTAGATACGGGAACATTGCACCGTGTCCGCGGTGAAAGGCTGCCGACAGTCGCTCCCATACGCTATTCAAATCTCTTCTGATCATTCGGCCTTGATTGACGACTTCTTTGATTTCAGGATTGTCAGTGACATCAAGATTTTGCCAAACGTCATTATTCGTGAGCCTGTCTCTCATCGTGAGCAGGACTTTGTTAGCCTGGTCGTAATTCTGGTATTCGCCAGTGCTCATAAACAGCATCACACGGGCGAATCCAAGCTCATTTTGATGCATTTTGATCAAAATACTCTTGCTCTTACGAGACGTTTCAAATGCGTCTGCAGCCTTTGCAAGAACAAGATAGACAGCGAAGATTGATGCCAATTGAAAGATGACTGGCACCAATACCAGTATCATCCCTTTTTGGTTTGCGTTCAGCCTGGAGAACATCCAAAACCTGTGAGTGACGGCAAAGTCGGGAGCTCTGCCTTGTCCTAATCATGCCCGCCCGCGTTGTTTCTTCCATGCGGTGTCTCAATTTATCGGCGAGAGACAAACAGTTTTACCATACAGCATAGTATAGCTAGCCAAAAAACATGAAGGTAGAGGGCGCGAGCCCAATCCCTTCATGACCGCTAGGCGGTTTTAGTTGCCGTTAGCCGATGCGACCGAAGGCGCGCTCGGAGAGGCGTGCCATCACGTGGTCGATACTGGCGGTCAGCATGCGCAGGATGCCCTTCTCGAAGGGATTGGACTTCTCGGTCAGGAAGACGAGATTGCTGTCCATATTGACCTTGAGCAGGTATTCCTGGCTGGTGCCGAGTTCGTCGACGAGACCCATGTTCTCATCGAACGCCTTCTGCGCCGTCCAGTGGTCGCCGTTGCAGACGCGCTCCACATCGACGTTGGGACGATGCTTCTTCACGACTGCCTTGAACTGGTCGTGAATGGCGACCAGGTGCTCCTGATAGGCAGCCTCCTTCTCGGGAGTGACTTCACCAAACGGCGTCAGCGTGCGCTTGCGTTCGCCGGCGGTGATGGTCATCGGACGGATGCCGATTGCCTTCAGGAAGTCGTGGAAGTTGAGGAACTCTGACACGACGCCGATGGAAGCGACCGACGAGAACGGTGCTGCCACGATGCGGTTGGCCGGCAGGCTCATCAGGTATCCGCCGGACGCGGCGTAGGTATCGACGCAGACGGTCAGAACGACCCCGGCGTTGCGCAGGCGCAACATTTCGGAGTAGAGCTGTCCGTACTCAGCGACACCGCCACCTGGAGAGGCAACGACGACAACACAGCCGCCGAACTTCTCCTTGTTGATGATGACCTCGTCGATGAGACGCGCCATCACCTTACGACCGGTCGCCATCGTGTCACCCTCGAACTTCAGCACCGCGACAGGCTTGTCGGTGGTGCAAAGCACATCAGCTGTGCCTTCATCATCGGCGGGGTCGCCGACTAGAAAACCGCCCTCGATGCGACACTTGATGGCACTCGACACATCGTAGTGCGTCGTGTCGTGCAGCTGGAAGAAGCCGTGCTGG
>JACMKL010000195.1 GCA_014380105.1 Candidatus Melainabacteria bacterium | reverse complement strand
GGCTATGTCCACTTGAAGTCAGAAACGCATCCTAATATGAATGAACATTTCGCAAGGCGAGATGCCCGTTTCTAAATTGGACGAATTACTATAATGAATGAATCCGAAGTACCGTCTCTCAGAGATGCTTCACGACCTAGCGAGAGAGCCCCTGAACGTTCGCTTGCCGTCTCATTAGATGATATGGAAAGTCACTTTCGAGGGCTTGCCACCAGTGCTGCACGAGTTTCAAATGACCTTAGCGTTGGTGTGTTGGATTTCGCTGCCGCTGGAAACATTTATGGTTCAGAGAATATTCTTCCAGCGCAATATAGAGCGCCATCGGCAGAACGTTCTCAGGAGACTCGTCGTAATCTAGAACGTACGCCCACAGCCGAGCAACCGAGAGCCTCTGACCAAGCGCGCACGCAGATTCTTTCTGATTTTAGAACGATGCCTCTGGATGCTCAGGCTGCCGTGCGTCAGAATATGGAGAGAATTGAAAATCCTAACCGAGTGCCACCACTTTCTCAGGAGCAAATTAATCGAGTCTATTCTGCGGTTGGTCGTCTTCTTTCTACTAACGATGGCTCATCGCCACTATCTCTTGATCAGCGTCGATTGCTGACTATGGGTATTTTGGATAATGCCGCCAACCCGCGCGCAATTGATCAAGGCGCTCATGACACCTGCAACGTTACTACACTAGAAGAGCGTTTGTACACGCTCAACCCCGCTTTGGGAGCGGAATTAGTAGCACACGTTGGGTTGACTGGTCAGTATCGTGCTCCGGATGGCAGAGTTGCGCATCTAGATCCTGCAAATGTCGCTCCAGATTCTGAAGGTCGCATCCCTCCTCATTTTCGGCAAGCTGACGGTATGAGAAATTACGCTAGCCAATTATTCCAGTTAGGTGTAATTAACGACCACTGGCAAAGATTTGAACCGTCAATGCGCTTTACCCAGGTTCGTCCATCGGGGCGCACGGACACTGGCGATAGGCTCAGTGTTAATGGACATGTAATTGCTAATGAAACCCGTCTGGACCTTGCCAAAATGGAGGAGATTGGAAGACGACTTGGATTTCAATCTGGTTATATCGTCGGGAACGCACGTTCTGCTGATGCCCATAGTGGGGTGGTTCGAATTAGATCGGAAAGGGAATTGCAGCAGGTCTTGGAACGCTCACAAGGTACTGCCGCTTGGCCGATGATAATTGGTGTCGATGCCAATCACAGAATATTTGGCAGACTTAGAGTTACCGAAGGAGCAACCGGACACGTTGTCTCGATCGTCGGCTACGATCGTCGTACAGGAACAGTGCAAATATCCGATCAGCGAGGTCGCACATCAGATTTGCACAGAGTGCCAATTTCGGAGCTTTATCGAGCTACTATGCCCTTAGCTCAATCTCCTCAGGCAAGACCGAGACGGTGATTAAAATGCCTGCAACCATCTCAGAATCTTAGCTCCAAATTACCGGACCCGGAAGTTACATTATACGCATTAGTAGGATGGATTTTAGGTAAGATGGTCATAGTTTGCAACGTGATTTCTCACGAAGCAAACTAGACCATCTTACCTTTACGTCCACCTTTAAGACTTTAGCTACTCGATTAGCAGTAGAAGTGCCATTATTGCCACGCCTACCAGAATCATCGCGAAGGAGGTCAACTTTGAAGGACCGTCGCGATCTTCCCGGATTTGGGGGATAAGCGCGCTACCTGCAAGGTAGATGAATGCACCTGCAGCCATTGGTGTAACAATGGATGCGAATGTCGGCACGAAACTAGCTGCGTACAGGGCAACAGCGACACCAGCGATGCTGAGCAGACCCGAGAGGAAATTCAGCAGAAGAGCCTTTTTCTTGCTAAAACCGGATTTGATAAGGACCGCAAAATCGCCCATTTCAATGGGGATTTCATGGACCAATACTGCGATTGTGGTGGCAACACCGAGCGGAATGCTGACCAGATACGCAGTACCGATAACCAGTCCGTCCAAGAAATTCTCGAGACCGTCGGTCAGCAACACGAGATAAGCTGCTGGTTTTACAGAATTAGATTTACCATGAGTTCTCGAAAGTAAGGCAAAGTCGAAGGCCATCATGGAGAGCAAACCAGCAAGAATGAGGGCAGCTATACCCAGTCCTGGGTGCCCGTGCTCATCGTGAGAATCCGATTTGACTTGACCGTGAGGAGCATCATGATCAGGGTCGTGGTTTTCCTCGCCGTGCCGGGTAGCATCATGATCATGATGCTCCTCATGCTTTTCATGATCTGGAGCCCGCTCGTGCGCACTGTGCGCATGCTGTTGGACGATGGCGGGGCGTTCAGAGGCGTGCTCAAGCGAATGCGGTAGTAGGTGCAAGAGAGCGTTGCCCAACATCGCACCAGCCGCCAAACTCACCAAGAGATTTGTGGTCTTGTGAAGTCGATTTGGGCTCATTGAAAAGCTGGCAATACCGATCAGTGAAATTGCGCTGACCGCGATAGCGCTGAGAAACGCATAGATTGCGAATTCGTACATAGTTTTTCCCTTTCAGGTTGTTAGTGGCCAGCCGGCGAAGAGCGCAGCTGGTCGTTTTGGTCTGTTGTGAACTTTGCTGCTAGATCTAATTTTCAAAAGGAGAGTTTTGAAAATTAGAAATCAGAGGTTGGCGTAAACCCTGACATCATTGCGGAGAGTCAGTCGGCAGGCGACTAGATATGAATCTCAACTAATCAAGCTGTTCAGCCGATCAGTCACTTGACTATTTCTGCAAGCAAAAAACATTCTGGCTCGAGAAGACCTTTGAGAAAGGTGCTTACGAGGCTCAGAAATAGGAATGGCTTTGAGTTTGGGGAGAAGGCGGATGAGTCGAAAAGTTATGAAGTAATGGTCGTAGACTAAGCTTGTTGATGACTCTTATGCAATGTTCCGAGAGTTCCTGGCATTGCAACCCGGACTCTCGAAAGGGTTAGCCACAAAGCTTCTAGGCAATTCAGCATCCACAGAAGAGTAAACGACATTAAAAACGATAATCATTTTCACTTTGCGCAGCTAGGTAAGTTTGGCGCTAATGGTTTTGCATGCGTTAAACCGGTACTAAGGCACAAAACATGCGACATATCATTAGTTAGCCTGTGCGTAGCTAAGCTAGCTATCGATACATCATTATCATTTACAACGGTGCCTTTGAAAAAAGATATTGATAATGAATTCTCAATATGTATTGAACTGGGTGGCTGGCACCAGTAAGGTTCTGATATCCACTTCAATTCATTAGTTCCAAGGATTCAATCAACCGCTAATAGCTCATTCAGACCAACTCCATCCTCTAAAATGCCTCGCCTCGACCGAGGGCTTGGACTAACGAAATCTTGAATTCGATGAATCTGGGTGGAACGGCTGCGATCACATCTTTCAATCTCTTCTTAGAGTTCGGCTCAGAAGAGCATATTTTCACGCCCCGCTTATCGTAGCGAGCGCAACTAATCAAAGGAACATCTATGTCTGTTGTCAAACGATTTGAGTTGCGCAGGCAGCGCAACCTGCACACGGCTGCGCCACCTCGACGCAGGCGCAGAAAGGTTAGTGATTTCAGAAGTTTGGACGTCATGTCTGCGTCGGTCGAAGTCAGCACAGCTGTTACTCTCAAAACTGATGTGACGACGTTTTCGTATCCCTCTGTCTATGAGACAAAATCTCGCTTCATCGGTCGGCTCAAATACAATGAAGGGATGGCGAAAAGCCATTTTCAGCTCGCTGCAAGTGTCTCGTTCGAGGGAAGACATCATGCCAGCTCGGATGACTTAAAAGTGCTCGTATCCCCGGCTCTGAAATCTTGGATGCAGGGCAGGAAGAATCTTCACGTCGTCGAGCTTGGACCTTCATACACTACGGTCATCCCAGAAGCGTTGGAACAATATCTGGGTTCCTACACGGCTGTGGATTTTTCTGGACCTCTGCTAGATAGACAGATGGGCTTCCTAAAACGGCTCCCAGGGCTAGCGAATTGCTGTACGAAGATTGTCAGCGACACGTTCGACCTCGTGCTCCCGCCTTCCTCCATCGACTTGGTTGTGACTAGTTGTCACCCTCCCCTCGTATCGGCTCCTGTAACTGACTGCATCCAAGTGATCAAAACGGTCCATGAGATTCTCAAACCTGGAGAATTTTTTGCCGTCTTTCCCTGGATTTTTTCAGAGCAGGCGCCTTCGGTGAATCGATTGCTCTTGACCAAATTCGCGCTAAAGCGAGTCGCTTTCAGGCGGGGACTTGACGAGCGTCTTTTGCTGTTACTCCAGAAAGTGTAGCTCCATCGGAAAAGGAGCGTTTTAAAACGCTCCCCTTTTCTTCTTTGAATTTCGAAACTCCGGCAACGTACGCGTTGCCTCGACCTTTATTTCTAGGAGACCAATGAACATGCAAATCAAACGAATTCCGGTGACCATCCTCACTGGCTTTCTTGGCTCAGGGAAAACCACTCTCTTGAACCGTGTACTTCAGGAAGCTCATGGCAAGCGCATCGCTGTCATTGAGAATGAATTCGGCGAAGTGAGTATCGATGATGCTCTTCTTCAGGAAACAACGCAGCCAATTATGAAGGTTAGCAACGGATGCCTCTGTTGCACCGTCAACGGTGACCTGGTCAAAACTTTGGAAGATCTGATCAAACGCAGGTCAGAATACGACTATGTTGTGATCGAAACCACTGGTGTGGCGAATCCCGCTCCCGTCGTACAGACCTTCCTAATCAACGAGGATATCAACGATGCTTTTGAAATCGACGCAGTAATCACTCTGGTTGATGCAAAACACCTGGAACTGCATATCGAAAGTAAGGAGTGCAAAGAGCAAATTGCTTTTGCCGACGTCGTCATCCTAAACAAGGTCGACCTTGTCGATTCTGCTGAGATCGCTGAAGTAGAAGACAAAATTCGCGTGCTAAATAAGCATGCAACGATTTACAAGACGGAGAGAAGTGCTCTAGGTCTTGACTCGGTACTCGACCAAAAGGCATTTTCAGACCTCTCAAGTGTTACTGAAGAGCACGAATGCAATCACGCAGTCGGTGGTTGTGAGCACGACCACGACCACGACCATGCGCACGATCACGATCATAACCATGCGCACGATCACGATCATGCTAACCATCTCCATGTGCACAACCATGACGAAGATGTGCAATCAGTCGGATTCGAATTGGCTGGAAGCGTCGATAGCGGACGATTTAACAAGTGGTTTGGTGAGCTGATCAGAATTGATGGTGATAACCTCTATCGCTGCAAAGGCATTCTCAGCGTCGAAGGTAAGACTGACCGTGTAATCGTTCAAGCTGTGCACCGAGTGACCGAGACCACGAAAGGTGTTGCGTGGGGAGATGATAAACGAATCCTCAAGCTTGTCTTCATCGGCAAAAATTTGAATCGTGATGCACTGCTTACCGGTCTTAAAAACTGTCTCGTTTAAGTCTAAAAGCCAAGCCGACCAAGCCGGCTTGGCTTTCATTTACAAGGAAAACAAATGAACAATTTCATTCCCAAAGCCTTCCCGGAAGAAGAAGACAGCTGCCCAGTTTGTCTTGCAAAATTAAGTTTGGAGACCGCTTTTAAAGCCGAAGAGAATAGTCTGCGGCTTTTGATTGAGGAGATGTGCTCTAACGGCTCAGCAAGCTGCAAAAGTGTTCTTGATCTCTCTCAGAAATTCTACGAGATGCATTCTGACTTTAGAGTATCTCTTGCTGTAAATCTCGGCATCTGGTTTTCAGCAGAGAGATATGGTCGTGCCAAGAAAGTAATTGAACTTTTGCTTGCTTGCGATGAGTATAAAGATAAGGCTCTGAAGTCACTTGAAGATCTAGATGTTTGTGTCGAGCAGCTTAAGTTGATTTTCTCCGGAAAGGAGCAGGAGAATTGGTCGAACCTTTTCATTGCGCACGATCAAGTGATGGAAGCCGCAGCTGTGTTCTGGCGAGAAATTGAAATTTGGAACACGCGTCGACGCGATGAGGCTTTCAGCGTGATTTAGCTTTGGCTATTCATCGAGGGAAGGGTATTGGGTTCTTACCCAATACCCTTCCCTCTTTTTGCACTTTTTGTGATCTTGGAGCAAAAGCGCACACTCTATCATTGAGCAAATTTTTTGAGGACTAATGATAATAGTTTACTTGTAACTATTGATAGTTAATTATCATTACGGATATTCTACAGGGCGAAGCTATTCAGCTTTGACTGGAAACAATCATGAACATCGAAACAATTTCACTTCTCACTTCGGCGATTATTCTGCTGGCTGTCAGGCATAGTTTGGACTTAGACCATGTCGTAGCAATAACTGATATTACCGCCGCGGAGCGAAACAAGAGACGCGCCTTGATGTCGAGCTTTGGTTATGTTTCTGGACACGGAGCTGTAACTTTTGTTCTTGGCGGTATTGCATACACAATCGGTATCTCACTTCCTGATGAATTTGAAGCAGTGATGGAAAAGATTGTGGGCGGCACCTTGGTCATACTGGCTGCAGCTGTTCTCTATTCGACCATACGTTACAGGGACGGAACCAAAATCATGAGTGGCTGGAGGTTTTTTTCATTACTCAGTACCAAAATATTCAGGCTCTCAGAGAAGGCAGGCACACATAAAAATGGTGCCCATAAACATAAGCCGGACGGCAAGGTTGGTTTTTTGAGCTCAGTAATCATTGGAGCAATCCATGGCATAGGTGTTGAATCGCCCACGCAAATGGCGTTTTTAGGCTCAGCCGCCACTCTACAAAGTCCATCCATTGGATTTGTTGCAATTCTATTATTCGTTTTCACTGTGATGGTGGCAAATATGTCGCTAGCTATTTTGCTAGTAACGGGTTTCCAGAGCGCTAAGCACAAAAACAGTCTCTTTCTTTTTCTCAGCGTTGCATCCGCAGCTTTTGGTGCTTATGTCGGCATCAAAATGCTGTTTAGTTGAAATAATGCACTTTAAATTCCAATCAAAGCTTCGCGAGTTTAATTCTGGCTTTTTCTTTAGAAGCTACTACTCTAAACAGTATCGGTGGAGCCAATTTTTTAAGCATGATAATACATTATCATTAATGCGGATGATATTTATGCGACCTATTCTAGAATGCATCGATTAATGATACGCTGTTCTCGATAAGGGTGCTGAAGGAGTGGATATGTTTACTTTGGAACTACGGGGCGGTCCATTGGACGGTGCAAAATTAAATGTTCCTGGAAGAGTCGGCAATATACTAATTGTCGGCACATCATTGGAGCAGCCAATCTACAGATTAGCCATATGCGAGTGCTGTGCAGAAAAAGAAGAAGTTCTTCCTTTTGACTTTATTGGATACGAGCCTATTAATAACTCTGTGCCTTCGACAAAACACAGAGCCTTGAAAATTGCAGATGTAATTTCAGATTAATATTGAAAAGCACTAGACTTAGTGTTGCCTCAGCTACCAGAAGTTTTAATTTGAATTACGGTATTTCGAAAAGTGCAAGACCTCCGGATGCATAGCTTGCTACAAGTAATTTTCCCTCAGCTCGCCATGATAGTCCGCTTACTTCAGAAGTATCGCTGCTAAGCCATGTCTTACCTTTTTTGTTTATATCCCAGACTAAAACGTTTCCGTCGATTCCACCACTGGCAAGTCGCAAGCCCTGTGGCGCAAATTTGAGCACAGAAACAAAGCTTTCATGTCCAGAAAATACTAATGGTTTACTTCCGGAAGGACCTTTTCCAGCAAAGTCCCAAACGATAATTTCTGCACCACCACCGGTGGCAAGGTAGCGTGAAGACGAATCCCATGAAAGTTCTCGAACTTTTGTAGGATACCCGTTCATAAATAAATCTTCTCCGCTAGGCAGCAACCAAATGTGTGCAGCTCCATCTTGGCACCCCGCTGCAAGGACTTTTCCGTTCGGACTGTAAGATATATTGAGGAGTGAACCTTTCCAATCCAAGAAGCGCTTATGTTGATGTTTGGAGATGGTCCACAGGCGCGCGCCACCATAACTGCTGGTAGCAAACAAATCTGGTACCACCGGGTGCCACGCAACATCGGCAATTGTACTTTTGTGGTCAGTGAAATTTTGCACGAGACTTCCGTCCGCGTTGCTCAGTTTTAATTGCTTACCAGCGGCAGACAGAATTACATCCCTTTGCCCGTGCCATGCTATGTGCTCAACCCAATTACCACCATGATCAATAGTTGATAGTTTTTCGAATGATGCGCCATCATATATGCGAACCTTTCCATCTTGTCCCGCACTTGCAAAATATTTTCCATCATGAGACCATCGCGCCATGAGAGTTCCTACTTTGTGAGCGTGCCAGTTTAGACTCATATAGCCTGTTTTGGCGGCGATTATCGAGACATAGCCACTGGCGTCTGCGCACGCGATCTGGTTTCCGTCTGGAGACCAACTAACGTCTGAAATGTAATCTAATGCGGTTATTTTCTTCCATATTTCTGGAAGTGGCGCTAGCGTATGCTCAACTGACGATTCTTTTTGAGGCACGACTGAAAACCCTCCACAAGCATTTTTCTATTTAGATTTCGACCAATGAATACGATTTGATTTGAGCGCTCTTCGTCGGCCCAAGGTTTGTCCGGTCTTCCGTCAAAAAGCATATGGACACCCTGGAAAACAAAGCGCTCGGATTTTCCGGCGAGGCTTAACACTCCTTTCATTCTAAAAATATCAGTGCCCTGTTCGCGCAACAATTTACTAAGCCATTCGTTGAATTTCTTTTCGTCAAGATCACCTGGAGATGTGATGCCGACTGAACTAACCTCACTATCGTGCGTATGACTGGCTTCGTAATTAGTAGAAAATATTGCATCAATTTCAATTTCATTACGTTCGATAGTCATCGAGAATTCTTCAGGCTTATGCTGAGTAAAGAGAACATATTTGCCCGCTTTTTTCGGTTTTACATAGAATGTTTTGCTTCCAGTTTGGGCTAATTCTAATTTATAGAGCTTGCCGGTTGAATCTATTGATCCGCCAGGAGAAAGGCTGATGTTTTTGTCGGAAAATGTTTTTACGGCTTGGTCCAATAAAGCTGTAACATCTTCGGCTGAAGCTTCTCCGATATTTAGAAGAGAAACAGACATGCTCGGGTCAGGTCCTTCAGATAGCGTAATTTTGAGATGACTGTTATCAATTTCGAATACTCCAGCCCACTCAAATGGATAATCCGGCTGTAAAAAAGTTGGCTTGACCGCGAGTGCATGCTCTAAGTCAAAGCCTTTTATGTTCAGGATACTTTCCATATCGATAGCAGCATCTTTGGTGCGGTAAATTTTAGCCATGGCATTCATGGACCGAATGCGAATTTCAAGTTGGTCGATTTCCGCTTCGCTAACGAGGTCTGTTTTATTCAGAAGAATTACATCTGCAAATGCGACCTGTTCCTTGCACTCGGAACTAGAATCCAAATGCATCAGCACATGTTTTGTATCAACTAGAGTGACAATGCCATCAAGCTCTAGAGCATCTTGAATTTCATCATCGACAAAAAACGTTTGTGCAACTGGTGCTGGATCAGCTAACCCTGTTGTTTCTACCAGAATATAATCGAATTTGTCACGACGTTTCATCAAATTTCCGAGTATGCGAATTAAGTCGCCACGAACAGTGCAACAAATGCAACCGTTGTTCATTTCAAATATTTCTTCCTCAGCACTGACAACTAATGCGTTATCAATGCCTATTTCGCCAAATTCATTTTCTATAACTGCAATACGTTTGCCGTGATTTTCGGTCAGGATTCGATTTAGAAGTGTTGTTTTACCGGATCCTAGAAAACCAGTTAATACCGTTACAGGAACTTTGTTATTACTAGTGCTCATTGTGTCTCTCCACTGATTCTTCCTTGTTTTCTAGCTGCCGTTGCAGCTGCTCACTAATTTTTTTGGCGTCAATTTCACCAATTTGCTCAATCGATAAATGTACCTTTTGCTGGTATTTGCGATTTTCACTACCGAGCAGTGCCACTATTGTCTCTAGCGGTGGGCATCCCGGCTCGGTGCACTTTAATTCAGTAACTAAGATTGCAAAATCTTCAGGGACAGATGCAAATTTCCGCACCCATTCTTTTATTTCGCGGGTTTTGCCAGATCCGCTGCTGTGTTTTGCTTGACTGAACATTCAGACCTCGTGTAAATGAAAACGGTTCTCATTCCCGTTTTCATTCTATACCGATTTAGCGTCCACTGGAAGCATAAATGTAAGCGTCTGCCTGGCAAGCTTTCCGATGCTATACTGTACGGGGGTATGGTATTTTTAAGAGTTTTCTCATGCATATCGAAAAAGATAAAAAGAAGCTTCTGGATAGGGTCAATCGGTTGAGAGGTCAAGTCGACGCTATTCATAGAGCGTTAGAACAGGGCGAGGATTGCTCGCGAGTTCTCAATACGATTGCTGCTTGCAGGGGTGCAATGGCTGGTC
>JACMKL010000194.1 GCA_014380105.1 Candidatus Melainabacteria bacterium | reverse complement strand
GAATGTATTTCTGCTGATGGTGATTGCCCGATTCGATTTTTTTTGAATTGGTGCGCTTACAGGAATGCTTTTGACTAGCTTAGCCTGACCTTCGCTGTTGATGATTGACGATAAATCGTGTGCTGTAACACCTAAATTTTGATATCGTTCATTCGGATTTTTAGCAAGCATTGCCTGCATCATTCGCTCCAAATCTTTTGGGAATTCTCCTCCGAGTGAAGCTTCCTTTAAAGTCGGAATTGGCGCACTCTGATGTTTCATCATTGTGGAAAGCGCCGTCTCACCAATGAATGGCGGAGTACCAGTCAATGTTTCGAAGAGCACGCAGCCAAGTGAGTAGACGTCCGATCTGTGATCAACATTGGAGCCACTACACTGCTCCGGGCTCATGTAGAGTGGGCTGCCGAAAATTTCACCGGTTTTAGTCAGAGCCTGGCTTTCTCCGCCATCTTGAGTGAATTTGGCAATTCCAAAGTCAAGAATCTTTACCGTGCCCGCAGGCGTTTGTGTGGGATCCGGCAACATGATATTGCTTGGCTTAATATCCCGATGAACAATGCCGCTCTCGTGCGCGTGAGCCAATCCAAAACAGACCTGGATGAAGATTGGGATGGCGTCTTCAATGGGAAGGCTTGTGGTCTCTTTGAGCCGCGTCGAGAGAGTTTTACCAGAGACTATCTCCATCACCATGAAGGGCGTTTCGTCATCCAACAAACCAAAGTCATTTACTGAAATTATGTTCGGGTGGCTAACTGCAAATGTTGCTTTGGCTTCTTGTTTAAATCTGCGAATAGTTACTTCTGAAAGAAGATTTTTATCGATAGTCTTCAGGGCGAATTCTTTGCCGATAAATATTTGCTCAACGCGCAGAACAATCCCCATTCCCCCTTTGCCGAGCACTGAGAGAATGCGATACCTTCCACCCAAAATTTGGTCTATTTGATAGCCAGAGTTGGTGAGGGCAGGGTCGTTATTCATTTTGAATAGCGTCAGGCTGGGTGAAACATCTGAAAAAGCTTGTCCATGGAGAAGCTCATTCGAACTGGTCTTCCGTGTGGGCAAGTATCATTGCGCGGTGTAGCCAACCAATCACAGAGAAGCGAGATTATTGATTCTTCCGATAAGGTCATGCCGTTTTTTACAGCAGATTGGCAGGCGATTGACTTTGTCGCTTCCAAAATTATATTGGCGTGATCGCACACAATTAGCTGGTCCAGGAGTTCTTGAATGGCTGCTTCATAATTTTTATGTGCTAATTCAAGCGGAACCTGCGCACAAATCATGCCACCATCTTCGGTGTGTTCAAATTCGAAGCCTAGTGTTTTAAGCGCTTCATCGTTTTCTCTGAGGCATGCTGCTTGCTCAGCACTGAGTCGCAATGACGTTGAAATTAGAAGATGCTGTGTCAGGTCGGTTGTGCGTCCTGGCGTGTTTTGGGCAGCAAGCAGGCGTTCGTACAATACACGTTCGTGAGCGATGTGTTGCTCGACAATTTCTAAGCCTTGTTCTGATTCGATCAGGAAGTAAGAATTCTTGAGGTAAGCAAGCAATTTCCAACCATCGGGAAGTTCGCGCTTTGACGGAGCCACTTCGTTTACATAGGAAGTGTCTTCCGGCGCTGTCGGTGAGGCATTAAAAGTGTAAGAGAGACGATCCCTGAAGCCTAGCTGTTTTGGTCGAGCAACAGTTTCAGAATATCCGCTTGGGATTTCCCTAATTTCGTCTAGACCGGCAGCGCGTTCAAAGCGTGCATATGCAATTTGCGCGTCCGGCGTAGTGAACGTTTCTTCCTCAAGGGTACGAGATTGAGGGCTCACCAATTCGGCCAATTCTGCGCTCGGCATAATAGACATGGAAGAAGCAGGCACGCTTACTGGAACAAACGGTTGCACGTGCGAAGTCGGAGGCAATGTGCGCAGGGCTGTCACGATAGCGCGTTGAATAGTCAGATAAACTTCGTTGCCCTGACTGTATTTGATTTCTTTTTTGGTAGGGTGAATGTTGACGTCGACATGAGCCGGATCAATCTCGATCGCGATTACTGCAAAAGGATGTCTTCCGCGCGGAATCAAGTCGCTGTAAGCGTATTCGAGCGCTTTGTAGGTGAGAGGGCAGCGCACGGGGCGATTGTTTACGGTCGTTAAAATGGCTTTGCGATCGCCTCTAAAATGAACAGGTTTAGCAACTAATCCACGCACTTTGACGCCGTGCGTGACGTCGAGATTGTTAACTTCAATCAGTGATTCGGTGCCTGTGAAAAGCTTCGATTCGCGCGCAACTGTTGCCAGGTCGCCAGTGCCATTAGTGCGCATCTGCACACTGCCTTCGTTTTCAACTGTGAAGGCGACATACGGATATGCGATTGCCAAACTTTGAATTATTTCTTGAATGTGCGCGAATTCGGTTGCTGCCTTCTTCAAAAATTTGAGGCGGGCCGGCACATTGTAGAAGAGATCGATTACTTCCATAACGGTGCCTTTTGAGCATCCCGTCTCGGTGCTGGTGATTTTGCCTTCGAATGCTTCTATGCGAAAGCCGCTGTCAGCGTCAGTTAATCGGGTAAAGCAAGTCACTTTTGCAACTGATGCAATCGATGGCAATGCTTCGCCGCGAAATCCTAATGACGATAAGCGCCACAGATCGTCGGCGCTGGAAAGTTTGGAAGTGGCGTGTCTGTGAAAGGCTAATACCGCGTCCTCAGGGTGCATTCCATGACCGTCGTCGGCGACGGATATGTTTCGGCAACCTTCCGATATGCTGATCGATATATTTTTTGCTCCGGCATCGATGGCATTTTCCACCAACTCTTTGACGACGGAGGAAGGGCGCTCAACAACCTCGCCTGCGGCGATTTGGCTGGCGATGTAATCGGGTAAAACAGAGACTTTAGGCATGGGCAGATTCTAACAAACAAATCCCATCGTAGGGTTAATCGGCTTCTTATTAGATCGTTCAAAGGAATTTATGTAAGTCCGGGCGCGCGCAAAATCGGCTCACAGGTTCCAAACTAAAACCAAATGCGCGATACTTCAGTTACGTCTGGATCTGGAGGTAGTTGACAGCCCATGGGTATGGATATCGCGATGCCCGACAACGTCGTTCTGGAGTTGGTCGGCGAATCCACTGAGTTCGACGATGACGTATTTTTTGAAGAATTGATGGGGCTTGTAGAGCGCGCCATCTTGCAGGGGCGCTTGCTGATCTCCTTGAAGCAAGCTGGATTGTCGCTGGTCAGTCTGGACACTTCCATAGAACCGTACAAGCAAGTAGCCGATTTCTTAGAGCAGAATCCGCTCAAGCAGCAGAAGTTCGAGGCGGAAGGAGAGGAAGGTCTGTACCGGATCGCCTTGCCATTCACTGACGAAATGGTGGAAGAACTACAGAAATTTGCCCCGGAACTCGACTTGCATCCGGAGGAATTAGACGAAGTAATTGCTGCTTTCTTGCGCCTATTTCATGCATTTGTGGGCTTCGAAGTCGACAATGAAGAGATGGGATATCAGGCCGCCATTCGCGGTTTGAAAGAAGATCTCGAAGATTTTCACGAACAAGGCTGGACAATGTCCGGCATGGCAGGCGTCGTAGATACTCCTGCCACTATGGATTCCACGGTCGTTTGGGCGGATGACGTCGGTCGTCCGAAAGAAAATCCGATCTTTTGCGTTTTTGACTAATACGACTACACGCTCGGATAATCGCTGGTCGCTTACTTTTGTTTTGGCGCTTATGGCGACTTCGTTTTCAATTATTTGCATGCGTAATTTTGGCGTATTCGATAATGAAATTTTTGAGCGATTGTTGCTTTGTTTTGGTGAAACAGAGTCAACTGTGCGCTCAGGCGCGAGTCCATTTGCATCGTCTTCAGCGGCTGCGTTTTTCTGTTTTATCGCATTTCTATTTGCAGAACTTGGTGTTATATGCGGCTGGAAACTCTCGGCTCAACCGCGCAGTTTTGCGTTTCTCCAAATATTTGCGCTCAGCTTACTTGCGGACTATGGTAGCTGGAAGCTTCTTGGTATAAGGCTTTCGCCTCTCACTTTTTTTCTATCTTCTTTGATTGGACTGAGTTGCGGTTATGCAATTCGGAAGTGGGATTGGCAAGAAACGCGCGCACGGGCGCAATTTTATCAGCTCACTTTGCGCAATAACGAACTGCGTGACATTAGATTGCAGATGGTTCGGCAGGATGAAGTGGAGCGCAGACTTCTCGCTGCAGACCTGCATGATCAGGTCTTAAACGACTTGAAGCAGCTGCGCAGAAAATTTGAAAATTATGTAAAACAACCGAGCGCAGAAGAAAAGCAAGCGATTGATCAATTGCTCTCGGCGGCGATGGTGGAAATTCGGGAAGTCATGGATAGCTTGTGTCCATCGGCTCTGGAGCATTTGGGTCTGAGTGCGGCGCTGGAAGATTGTCTGCGCCGAACCGCCGAAAAATCTGGATTTAAGGCGAGATTTCGAGGCAAGCTTGATGAGTCAGAGCCCGTCAATTTGTCGATGGTCGAGCAATCGTTACTTTATCGCCTTGTACAAGAATCGCTCACGAACGTCGTAAAGCATGCTGAAGCAAAG
The DNA here is from genome assembly GCA_014380105.1 of Candidatus Melainabacteria bacterium. GTDB lineage: Bacteria > Cyanobacteriota > Vampirovibrionia > Obscuribacterales > Obscuribacteraceae > QKMZ01. The sequence goes on along the minus strand of JACMKL010000194.1, from coordinate 2,134 downwards.
ACTGTAAGAATCACACTAGAACGTCAGGAGGACACTCTTGTCGTCCTGATAGCCGATGACGGGAAAGGTGTTGACGCTTCTAAACTTCGCGATGATTCTAGAGGTTTACAGTACATGCGTCAGAGGGCAGATCTAATTGGCGCTACAATTTCGTGGCGCGCTGGCGATGCTGATGTTGTGGAAAAACCGGGAACAGTTGTCGAAATTAGAGTCAGTCTGGCAGGGAGAGGCAGCGTTGAAAGTACTTATAGTTGAAGATGTTCCGGCTTTGAGAGCGCACGCTCAAGAAGTAGTCCGGAGGATTTTTTCCCCATGCGAAGTATCGGAAGCTGTAAATGGTGTCGAAGGCGTTGAGAAAGCGCTCGCTGCGTCGCCTGATTTTATAATCATGGATGTGTCGATGCCCGAATTGAGCGGTATTAAAGCTGCGCAAAAAATTTGGCAACTTAGTCCGCAAAGAAAAATTCTTTTCTGGTCTCAATATCATCGCGAAGCTTATGTTCGCGAACTCGGCAAAATTGTCCCGGATGACGCCATTCATGGCTATCTCCTGAAGAGCGAAGGTGACGATAAGCTGGAAGAAGCGATTCGTTCTATTTGCGAAGATGAAAACCCGTGGATCGATCCGGTGGTGCGTGGTGTGCAAGCGCGCCTACTTGCCAAAGATGGCTCTCTGTCCGATGTTGAAATCGAAACTCTTGTTGATATCACAATCGGTTTGACTGACAAAGCGATTGCACAACGCCGTCATATCAGTGTGCGTGGCGTCCAGAATCGACTGAAGATGCTATTGGAGAAGCTCGTCAAAGGTGAAGAAGCGCACTTGCGGGAAAGCGCCGGTATGGAGATTTTCAATCCACGTACGCGCGTTGTATTTGCGGCGTTAAGGCGCGGACTGGTTGATCCTGATGAAGTGCGTAAGCTTGAGGATGACCTCACGGAGTGGATCGAAGAAGAATTCGACTTCGAGCGCGCCAAAAAATAACGTACGCTCAGGCGGGAATTTTCAAGCTATCGTGGATGAATTTCTCATGCAAAATATCGATCGCCTGATTTGCTTCTTCGTGTGGAAGCCAAACTGAAAGGCTGATTCCATCTTGCTTACTCCAGAAGCGTGGAATGATTGAGTGTTTGAAAAGTGTAGACCAGGCTCGTTGCAGCACGTCATTTGTGTTGTCGAAGCTGCCTATTATAGAGACTTTTGAGAGAGTGCGACTGTGTTCCATCTTCAATCCCAAATCTTCCGCCATATGTTCGAGCGCCGTCTTAGCGTTCTGAACATAGTGATTACTGACAGAGATATAGGCTTTGAATTCGTGTCTCTTGCCCACTCTTCTCACTGTTTCAACTTGCATGCTCAATTCGCGTGCATTTTGAAGCAGTAAATGTAGTTTGCTCAATTCTTTCAACGAACTGCCTGAATGCACCACAAATACATCTTGCTGTGAATTGGAGGCGATGCCTGTAAATGGCATCGGGCGCTCTTCTGAAGAGATCAGCGTACCTAAGTCCTCTGGTTTAAACACAGAACGCACCCGCAGTGGCAGATTTTTTTCATGAGCAATTTCCATTGCCTGCGCGCACATCACATGCGCACCTGCATTTGCCATAGCAAGCATCTCCACGAGCGAAACATTCTCAAGTCTCAGTGAGGTACTGCAACAGCGCGGGTCGGCAGAGTAGATGCCGTCGACGTCAGTATAGATGTCGCAGCGCTCAGCGTGAAGGGCAGCCGCAAGAGCTACGGCAGTGGTGTCTGAGCCGCCACGTCCAAGCGTTGTGATTTCTTGTTTGTCTGTGATTCCCTGGTATCCAGCAACTACAGCCACAGTATCGTGCTGGAGGCATTCTCTAATTGCAGCAGTGTTGATCTTCCTGATCGATGCAGAACCATGTGTATCATCTGTGATGATGCCTGTCTTAGCGGCCGTGAAAGCGCTGGCTTGGATGCCAGAAGAATTTAGTGCCATAGTGAGGAGGCTTGTGGAGAGCTGTTCTCCGGATGCGAGCAGAATATCAAGTTCGGGCTTGCATTTGCGCAGATCAAAACTGTTTGTCATCTTAAGCAGATCATCGGTTGAGTCTCCCATCGCTGACGCCACAGCCACGACTGCATAGCCCGAGTTGACTGCTG
>JACMKL010000193.1 GCA_014380105.1 Candidatus Melainabacteria bacterium | reverse complement strand
CGATCGCTGTGATCACCGGGGCCACTTTAGCCACAACCGCCTCGCAAGTGGAATGGTCACCTTTGAATTGACTCGGTCCCGAAGCATGCGGGCAGCAAGCCGGAAAGGCTGCCAACCGCGGGGCAGAAAGCGCCGCCAGGCATTGGGTTTCCCCAAAACCGCACGACGCAATCTGCTTTATTTAGTGGAAGCTATCAGCGCTGCTGATGCCTTATTTCTGGGCCGCCAGCCACTGCTTGTAGAGCGTGTAGGCAGTCACAGTCTTGGCGTCGTCGATGCGCCAGAGCGTGTCGAGTTCGGCCGTTTTGAGCGTGATCTGCTCGTTTTCCTCGACCAGACCGGTGCAGCGACCGTTGATGTCGGCGAGTTCTTCTTCGGTGACTTCCTTCTCGTAGGCGAAAAGGCGAAGGGTTTCGTCGGTGCCGCCGGGAGAGACGAAGGTGCCGCCCGGGTAGCCCGCGAAAGCGGTGAGATTGATCAGGTCTTCGGCGGGGATTTCCATGTCGAGCTCTTCCTTGAGCTCTTTGGCTGCGACGCCACCGAAGTTGCCCGAACCGTCCAGCATGCCGGCGGGAATTTCGACGAAGTCGAAGCGACCGGAAGCGATGCGCGGTTGGACAGTCAGGACGGCGAATTTCTTGCCCTTGCAGGTGAGAACGACCAGCATGCCGACAGCACCGCCGCGCATGAAGATGATGCCGGAGATGGGCTTGCCTACGGCGTCGACGACGTCAGCCTTAAACTTGATGAAGCCGACTTTCACAGGTCCGAACATGTCGAGAGACTGGAAGTGCACGCCGCGAACAGTGAAGCGTGTGCTGTCGACGGCGGCGAGCCAGTCCTGGAAGGGCTTGGCGGCGACGGCGGTTTCGATGTTGATGCCCTCGGCGGCAGTGAACGGAATGGCGGCAGCGGTTGTCTTGTCCATGATTGTTGACCTTTCCAAAGTTGGAATCTGACTCATTCTGGAGTTGGTATGTTTCTCGGATAAATCCGAACGATTGAACAACTCTCAATTCTCAGCATGCGAAACTCAGGTATCAGGCAAATCTTCCTTTTCCCGCGTGTGCAGGATAGTAAATGCTCTTTGAGCTGGAAGATGCTGAATCTAGAAGTTTTTTGTCGCGCCGAAGAAAAAAGAAGAGTTGAGAGAACCTCCAACTTGGCAAAAACACTCTCATGAGTCAATTACTGTCTCGCCTTATCCCTGATCTGTAAAGCGACTCACAGATGTGTTTCTGTAGCGACGCTGGCACAGGAAACGTTGACGAAAGCTCGCGCAAAGTTCAAAAAACTGCTTTATACTGGCGAGCCTCAAGGCAAAGGAGTGGTTTATGACGAACCTCAGCGATACTATCGAACCAAAAACAAAAGAGTTCTTAGAGAAGGCTAATTCAGCCAAAGGACCGGCACTTTATGAATTGAGTCCGGAAGAAGCTCGCAAAGTTATGGATGGTTTGCAGGGTGATATTGTCCAAAAATCCACAGCAAATGTTGAAGATAGAACGATCCCGGGCGGTCCAAAAGGTGACGTTTCATTCCGCATCGTCCGCCCAGAAAGCTCTAAAGAATTAAAAGATGCAAAAAGTTCTGATCAGCCTTTGCCGGTCATTATCTACATTCACGGCGCCGGCTGGGTTTTGGGCGGCTGGCAAACACATGATCGCCTTTGTCTGGAACTCGCAAACCGCGTGCAAGCAGCGCTAGTATTTGTGAATTATTCGCTTTCCCCGGAAGCAAAATATCCGGTCGCTATTGAAGAGTCTTACATCGTGGCAAAATGGGTCGCGGAGAATGCTAAGTTGCTTAACGTTGACGCAAGTAGAATGGCTGTGGCAGGCGATAGCGTCGGCGGCAACATGTCGATTGCATTGGCGATGATGGCGAAAGAATTGAATGGTCCGAAGTTTGTATTTCAATGTCTTTTCTATCCAGTCACTGATGCGAATTTCGAAACCGGCTCCTACAAACAGTTTGGCGAGAATCACTTCCTGACTACGAAAGCAATGAAGTGGTTCTGGAATCAGTATGTCGAAGAATCGAAGCGCGACGAACCCAAAGTTTGTCCGTTAAAAGCAACTAAAGAACAGCTTACTGGTCTTCCACCTGCGCTGATTTTGACCGCTGAGCATGACGTTTTGCGTGATGAAGGCGAAGCTTTTGCGCATAAATTGTCGAATGCCGGTGTGACAGTGAGAACAGCTCGAGTGCTCGGCACAATTCATGATTTTGTGATGTTGCATGTTCTGGCAGAAACACCCGCAGCTAAGCTAGGGATTGAGATTGCAGCGGATCAATTGAAGGCTCACTTGCATAAAGAAGCGGCAGTTTCAGCGAAAAAATAGAACGAAAATACATGGTCTAAAAGCCTGTTTTCACGACGGCCTTCGTCACGTAAATACAGATTTCGGTGCTTTACCAACTGGCGAGTATATACTTGTTAGTCGGGAGCCCGGAGTTAGCACCATCATGGAAACTTTGCAGACCGCAAAAAAGAGTCTTGATCACAAGACCGAAGTTTCTATTGGTGAAAACATCGTCTGTGGCGGTAAGCAGCTGCTTATCATTGCCGGTCCTTGCGCGGTCGAATCTGAAGAACAAATCGACGCATGTGGTGCCGCATTATCCAAAGTTCCTGTCCAAGCGCTTCGTGGTGGCGTTTTTAAGCCACGCACTTCACCCTATGCATTTCAGGGACTTGGCGAAGCTGGCGTTTCTATTTTGAAAAACGCTGGAAATCGTTATGGCATGCCGGTTGTTGCTGAAGTAATGTCGGCGGAACAATTGAAAATCGCTGTTGATAGTTTTGATGTTTTGCAAATCGGCAGCCGCAATATGCAAAATTTTGAGCTCCTCAAAGCAGTTTCACACACGCGCAAGCCTGTGTTGTTAAAACGCGGACTGGCAGCAACTGTTGATGAATTTCTTATGGCAGCAGAATACATAATGGCTGGTGGAAACACGCAAGTAATTTTGTGCGAGCGCGGGATCAGAAGTTTTGATTCGCACACCCGAAACGTTTTGGATTTGGGCGCCGTTGTTTCACTGAAGCAATTGACGCATTTGCCAGTAATCGTAGACCCCAGTCATGCTGCCGGTCGCAGCGAATTGGTTGCAGATCTTGCACGTGCTGCTGTCGCCTGTGGTGCCGATGGTGTCATGATTGAGTGTCACCCTCAGCCATTGAAGTCTGTTTCGGATGCCAGGCAAGCACTTAGTTTGGACGAGATGTCCGAATTGATTTATTCGCTTTCATTGGTGGCATCTGCAGTCGGTCGCACTGTTCAAACTTCGCGCACAGGTCCTTGGGCTGGTGGTCAATTAACTGAAAAAATAATAGTTTCCTAGGAAACTATTATTTTTTTGCAAAATGGCACTAGTCTTCTCTAGTTTTCACTAATTTTCCAGATTAACGCGCGTTTAAGTGGAAGCGCAAGCTGACTGATAGTTGCGCGAGTTCAGCTTACTGCGAGCTGCGCGACGCAATTCTCTTTAAGTTTTTAGCCATGGCTTTGAACTTTCATTCAACTTCTGATCATAGAAGCTTACAGAGCTTGTTTGATGCCAAGTGGTTCTGGTAAGTGTCTATTATTCTCTAATTCCCAATACACGCGCAAAGCCAAGTCTCCAAAAAACAAACACATCGAACATTCCAAACAGTTTCTCACCCGCATTTCCAATGTGTCTGAGAGACTGTTCTGTTTTATGTGAATGTAGGGCTCTCGGTTTTGAAAATGACGGACACTCGCCACACGGCGTTTTGTGAAACTGGCTTCAGCCAAAATCTAACGAGCCTGAACTGTCTGCACTCCGCAGATGGGCGGCGCTCAGCATTCTAACGAACGCAGCAGCGCTGCAAAATAGGAGTCAAAAAACTATGGCAAAAATCACGAATCTCAGACGCCACCTCGGCATGACGCTTTACGGGAAACCGCTTACGCGTCGTCCGCGCTTCGGCATCTACGGAGGTCAATTCGACCCCATCCACTACGGACACTTGTTGTGCGCTCAATGGACTCGCTGGACGGAGAACCTGGACAAGGTTCTTTTCGTCACCTGCGGTGAATCGCCCAACGGCAAAGACAAGTCGCTTGCGGCAAACGACCGTCACGACATGGTCGTTGCTGCCACCGCTTCCAACCCCTTCTTCGAAGCATCGCGCAGCGACATTCGGCAGAACGGCACGTCCTACATGATCAACACGGTGGAAGGTGTCATTGCCGAATACGGCGAAGATGTCGACCTGTTCGCGATGATCAGCGCGGAATACCTCAACCCGGACCATCAGTACTTCCTGCCCAAGTGGATCGGAGCCGACCAGCTCTTCGCCATCAAGCAGCTCAAGTTCCTGGTCTTTCCGCGCGACGGCATCACAGTGGAGCAAATCAATGAGTGGGCAAAACTCGTGCCGCAAGCGCGAATCAAGCCGCTCTTCGCTCCCAGCCCGCCGCTTTCCAGCACGATGATTCGTCAATGGGTGGCTCAAAACCGCTCCATCTGGTACACCACCCCGTGGGACGTCCAGCAGATCATCGCCAAGAAGGGCCACTACATGACGGAAGGGCAATCGCCTTATCGCCATGAGGCACCGGCTCTCAAGGACGTGAAGCGCGTCGGCATCTTCCCGGGCACCTTCGACCCGATCGGTCACGGTGCGCTTCTGCGTGCTGAATGGGCGCGTCAGGAGCATGACCTCGACCGGGTGGTGTTTGTCACCAGCGCCAGCCCGCCCAACAATCGCAAGATCACGGATACGGCAGAAGACCGTCACGACATGGTCGTGGCTGCCACTGCCGGTAATCCGTACTTCGATGCCTGGCGGACTGATGTCGACAGCGGCAAGGTCACTTACACGCTGCAGACCATCCAGGAAGCGCGCAGGCGTTTCGGCAAAGACGTCGAGCTTTACGTGCTGATCGGCTCGGAGTATCTCGACCCCAAGCATCCGTTCACGCTCTCGAAGTGGATGGGCGCCCAGGAGCTGTTCAAGCAGTGCAAGTTCATCGCGTTTCCGCGCGATTGGACTGACATCGAGCAGACGAAGACCTGGGCAAAGCGTGTCCCTAACGCCCAGATCGAAGTGGTCTATGCGCCTTCTGTGCCGGTGTCCAGTGAGGACATTCGCAAGTTGGTGGCAGACGGCAATCCGACCTTGTACTGCACGCCCGGGGACGTCGCGCAGCTCATGACCAAAAAGGGGCTTTACGGCTCTGATTCCGCCGCCGCTCACAGGAAGCGGAGGTAAAAGCGAAAGGATCAATTATGAAAAGAAACGTTCGAAAGGGCGTTGTACTCGGCGGTTTCACGCCACTGAGCAACGCCAGCGTTCACATGATTGAGTTCGCTCGCAACTATGTCGACGAACTCACAATCGTTGTCGATGAGCACGACGCAGATGCGATTCCGGTCGCTGTCCGCTGCGCCTGGCTCACAGAGCTGTTCCCCGGTGTGACCGTCAAGCGAGTCAAAAGCAGCGTCTGGCACAAGTCAGATGATGCCGACTTCTCGGACACGCTTGCGAAAGGACTGCGTCGTTTGCTGCCCAAATCAGGCGGCTTCATCTTCTGCCTGGAAGAACGCGGAAGAAGACTCGCTGAGCTGCTCAACGCCAAGTCAATCCCGGTGGACCCGTCGCTGGTCGGCATGAATGTTTCCGAGGCGGATTTGCGGAAAGACCCGCAAGCCCACTGGGAAGCACTTCCGCGTATCGTCAGACCGTACTTCGTACGCCGCGTCTGTGTGTTCGGTCCGGAATCCACCGGTAAGAGCACGCTCGCCAAGCAGCTCGCTGAGCGGTTCGGCACTGTTTATGTTCCGGAGTACGCCAAGACTTACATCGAGGCGAACGGCAAGGACATCGACGACGCGGACATGTTGGCGATTGCACGTGGACAGTGTGCACTCGAGGATGCAGTGGCTCGCGACGCCAATCGCGTGCTTTTCTGCGACTCCGACCTGGTGACGAGCATCATGTGGAGTGGCCGGTTGGTCGGGACTGTTCCCGATTGGCTGCGCAGCGAAGCTGACAAACGTCACTACGACCTCTATCTGCTCACACACTACGATGTGCCCTGGGTGGATGACGTGCATCGCTACATCCCCAAGGAAAGCCCGGCGTTCTTCGATCGCTGCTTGCTCGAATTGGAAGGGCGTCAGCGTCGCTTCAAAGAGGTCAAAGGCGGTTGGGATGTGAGATTCCAGCTCGCTGTCAGTGCCGTGGAGCAGATGCTCGCGGAGTCGAAGTAGTACCAATAGTGGTGGCGGGAGGGTTACGGACTGAAAAGTTCGTAGCCCTCCCCGGCTGCCGCAGAAAAGGAAAACTATGTCAAAACATGCAGCCATAGTGCTTCGCGCAGTCGGTCTGTTGCGAAGTAGTTCTACGGCAGCGGGCATCACTGCCGAACTGAAAGGTGGTGAACTCGATGTTGCTGTCCCAGAGTTGGGTGGCATCACCGGCTTGCTCGCTGTGCGCGGTTTGGTTCGGTCTTCCGAACTCAGACCAGTCAACGACATTCGTCTATACATCGACGAATTTCTTGGGACGTACACCTGTCGTCTCGAACGTGTCACTGGCATCGCGCCTCTGGACACAATCCCCGACCCGACCGAACACGTCGCCACCATCAAAGCGCTCGATCTCGATGCGCTTGGGTTGGAGCTTCTCGCGACGCTGGACAAAATCTACGGCGTTGATGCGCTGACGATGACGTCCTTGTTTTACCGCAAATCGGAATTCGCCACGGCGATTTTCGAGAACGTCGGCGTCCCTCGTCCCCAGGGTTTCTTCCCCCGTTTTGTCAGAAAGCAGACCGACGCGCAGCTCGAAGAATTCGTCAACACGACAGTCGAGTCGGCGTTTGCTTTCGGCGGCACCACGCCTCTAAAGTCTTGTTCGCTGTGGTTTACGTTGGGTGAAACGATGCGGACGATTTACATTCGCATCGAAGCGAAGGGCGACAAATATCGCATCACGGCCGACGACCGCGTCGACTATCCGTGGCGCGAGGGGGCGATCAACACGACATGCAAGACACCTGACGCGGTGAAGCGCGTGATTCGAACGTACATCGCCGAGCGCTACAGTTTCCGCGTCGATAAGGCAAGCGTCTATCTCGGCTGGCACGGACGCGACTAGCGTGCGTTAAGTCGGGAGCCAAGACTGAAAAGGAACGGTAATATGTGCAGTAATGATCATTCCCTTCCAGAAGGGCTATCGCTGAGGCATTGTCGGCTTGATGATTTGAATGGCATTGTTCGCATCGTCAACAGCAAGAACAATCGACTATCATTCGGATGGGTCCAGAAAGTGGTGCTTGCTGACGCGGTCAACCACCAGGACCTCGACGGCGAAGAATCTCAGCATCTCATCTGTGTCGTCGTAAATGAAGAAGGCAAGATTAT
>JACMKL010000021.1 GCA_014380105.1 Candidatus Melainabacteria bacterium | reverse complement strand
GGCTTGCGCTCTCACTTATGCTCTTTCTCAGCAACGGTCAAACGATACCAACTGTGGTGCCGATTCTGGCGGTTGCTCTCCCTTGTTGGTTACTAGTTTTGCTCGATCAAAATTTGCATTTTTTCCGAGAACGGCGCAGACATACACGTCTTTTCCGTTCCATGACTGCAAAACATATCGCCAATCAAATAGACCGCGCCCAGCTTGCCGAACTGGGATTAGACGGAAAGCGCAGCCAGGTAACAGTGATGGTATGTCGCATCAGTGATTTCATGGACGAATTACAGGAACTTCCACCCGATCGAGTCTTCCAAATATTCAACGATTGCCTCGGTATAATGATCAATGAAGTATTCGAGCACCGCGGCATTGTCGACCGCATTGCGTCATATGGTGTCATCGCTTTCTGGGGGGCACCACTGCAACAGCCTGGCAGTGAGCAGGCGAAACAGGCCGCGGAGTGCGCACTGGCGATCAAGGATAAAATTAGCAATTACTGCGAAACACAATCAGAGAAAATGGCATCACTGGCGCTCAAAACTTCTTGTGGCATTTCGACCGGTGAAGCGTTCTGCGGAACAATTGACGCTGGGTCGAGAGACACACAGTTTGCGCAATACAGCGTCATTGGAGAACCTGTTGAAGGCGCAATCGCGCTGGAAGCATTGAACAAAACTTATGATACTAGTTTTATTCTCGCCAACGCAACCGCGCATCTTGTGGATGACGCACTTGAAACTCGACAAATAGACAGCATCACATCTAAAGATTCAAAAGGGAAAGTGGAAAAACGGGCTGTCTTCGAATTGATGACCACGAAAGGATCATTGCCTGCGGCGATGGAAGAAGCAATTGCGATTTATAGAAGTGCGCAGCTGAGTTTTGAAGAAGGCGACATCAAAGAAGCCGAACAATTGTTTGTGACCATATTGAAAATGGTGCCATCAGATCAACCGACGAGTATTATGTTAAAGCGGTGCCGGGAATTGTTGAATAATCAGGGTGAAACAGTCTCATCAGGGACGCGACGTTTGGATATTTAGGTTCAAATTCTATTCAAGCTCGAGAAGTGACTATTTTATTTGTGGCTGCCCATTGATTGATATCGCGTTTGGCAATGACAGCTGCCATTAAATCAGGAAATAAATCCGGAGTACATGCAAAGGCAGGCGAACCCATGCCTGCCAGAGCAGCTGCATTCTTGGTATCAGAGATCGGCGCACCATCGTCACTTAATGCAAGCAAAGAAACAAACTGCACACCGGAATTGATAATATTGGCGGCGCGTTTTAGCATGTCAGCATTGTTTCCTCCTTCATACAGGTCGCTTATCAGAATCAAAATTGTGTCATTGGGATTCCTTACCAATCCCTGGCAGTAGCTCAACGCTCGATTAATATCTGTGCCACCACCCAATTGTGTTCCGAATATGACTTCAACAGGGTCAACTAACTTTTCGCTAAGATCAACTATGGCGGTATCAAAAACAACAAGGCGTGTACTGAGAGCCGGCATTGAAGCCAGTACGGCCGCGAAGATACTCGAATAAACAACAGAAGTTGCCATAGAGCCACTTTGATCAACGCAAAGAATAATATCTTTCAAGCTCGAACGCTTTCGCCCAAAACCATATTTGGTGACAGGTATAATTGTTTTATATTCGTGCTGATAGTTTTTCAGATTGGCTCGAATGGTGCGATTCCAATCTATCTCATTGTGCCTGGGACGTTGGTTGCGATGGGAGCGGCTCAAGGCTCCAAGAATAGCTTGCCGGGTGGGATTCGCCAACTTACGCATCAAATCATCAACAACCTTGCGAACAACCATGCGAGCAGTATCTTTAGTTTTATTTGGTAAGGCGGCTCGCAATGCCACCAAATTAGCCACCAGATGAACGTCAGCTTCAAGCGTAGAAAGTAGTTCCGGCTCCATCAGCATTTGTTTTAAATTGAGCTTTTCGAGAGCGTCTTTCTGCATTACTTGTACGACAGAAGATGGAAAATATTTTCTAATATCACCAAGCCAACGCGCTACATGAGGAGAAGACTTTCCTAACCCCGCACTCTTCTCGCTATTATTTTGACTTCTGTTATATAGCCACGATAGCGCCGCATCAATTTCCATATCGGCAGAGTCCAATTCATAGCCGGTGCCTTCGCTCTCTTCGCCCCCGAGTAGGAGACGCCAACGTCTGGTTCGTTCATTTTGTTCTTGGGACATCGTCATAATTCAATTCCAAGTAATTTTAGAGCGACAGGCAACACACTGTCAGCGCGTTCAAGATTTAAGTCGGAAGGTTTTTCGAATTGTTTTGAACGACGTTTTTCACCTACAACTTTTTCGCCCATTTGCCTTCGTTCGGCAGGTTCAAAAGTACTGAATGTTCTCTTCAAAAGTGGAAGAATTTCCGAAAATTTCTCCACACTTAGAGTGTTTAACCAGTCATCGACAATTGTCCATAACCCATCATCATGGATCAATAAAAGTCCGCTGCCACGCAAGAATCCTTCTATCCAGACCGCAGCAGAACGGGCATCGGTAGCGCTCGACAATGCAAATCCCAGGCGTCGTGCCGCCTCATCAATCGAGAAAAACCTCTGTTCAAGTAAAAGTCTGGTTGCTCGTCCGGCTAATAGTCCATGACTGCTTGCACCATCTGCTACTTTCAATAATGCAATTAGCCAATTTTGAGAATGGTCTTCGACTTGCAGAAGATTGATTGCGCTGTGAACATTCACCACACGCACAAACATGGTGCCGGCAGCATCATCGTTGATTGAGCTACATGCTGATGGAAGGCTGATCCAAATCCTCGCCAATATGCCTTCAATGACATTTTCGACTGAAACAATATCGGTCTTTCTCACATTTCCATAGCGAGCAACCCGCACCAAATCCGGTATCGCGTCCATAAGGTGCCCGATGTCACCAGCGAGAGCTGCCACACATTGCACACGTTTTATGATGAAGTCGACAGTGGTTTTTATATCAGACAAAAGGGCAGCGTCAAGAAGCGCAGTTAGCTTTGAGAGAGTATCAGTGGATTGAGCAATTTCCTGTGCGCGACCTTCCGCGGCTTCCAGAACAGTTTTTCCCCACTTGCCTGCATCAATCAGATGAAGACTGTATTCGGGCTTCCAACGCAGCTGCCAAATTTCATGAAAAGTGCCAGACTTTCCTTTTGTGTTTTGCAATCTTCCCCACGGAATGTTCAGCAAATTGAGTCGATGCAACAAACGACTGCGCTCAAGATCTATTTCTTTGCGCAAGTCGAGATCCAGAATTCTCTCACTAGCTTCAGCTGGCAACCTGAGCCGCTTTTGCTCACGCTGTAAATCGCGCTGTACTGGCACTGACGGAGTTGCGTCTGGCACTCGTCCAAGCACTTCTCCGACAATAAGTTTTTCGTGAATGAGGCGCAGCGGAATATCGTTTCCATTACAAATGACTGTTTCAATTGCTTCCATTATTTCAATCAATCCAGGAGCGCTTCGCTCTCTCATCGCTGAGAGTGTTTCTGCCAACCGCACGGCCTCAATTGCGTGAGCAGAAGATGCGTCTAGGTCTTCTTCGCGCAGGAGTCGAGCAACCAATGTCATCCATCTCTCTACAATACGATCATGATAAGTCCAAAGATGCTGATACCACCCCGGTGATGTGACACCGGCACCATAACCGCTGGCAAAGGAAAGCCGACTGTGATTCCAGGGAATCCAGGTCGATTCCACCTTCATCTTGGGAAGCCCTTTCAGTATCAGAGCATCATCCTTTGCAGCAGGCATATTTTCAAGAACTGGTGCGTGCCAGGCACCACACACAACGGCGATCTTCTGATGACCAGCCTTTATTGCCGCTCTTATTGAATTGCGCATATACGCTTCGCGATAAGGATCCATACGATCATTTCGGACAGGAACTTCATTACGCAAAATCGTCATCGCTTCCAAAATTGCTTCAAATACATCTGTACTGTCTTTACGCTGTTCTACCATGTGTTCCCACCAGCGCTCGCCGTCACTATAACCAGCGGCCTTAGCCAGCCAACTGAGTGGATCTTTAGGAATTGTTGGCAGAACCTGATCAGAATTAGGGTCAGGGTCAGTTTCACTTTCAGTTGCAGTTGCAACTTTATCCATCGCCATCCAATTTGTTTGAGGTAGATCAATAAATCGCACTGGAATGCCTGCAGCCAAACCAAATTTGATCGCCTGCCACTCAGGTGAAAAAATTGCAAAAGGATAGTATGCCGCCTTGTTTGGAACGTCCGGAGCGTAGACAAGTAATGCCACCGGAGGCTGCATCTGCTCACTAGCAACAAGACTTAGAATCGCCTCACCTTCAGGAGGTCCTTCAATCAAAATACAGTCTGGTTGAAGGTGCTGCAAAGCATCGCACAAACTGCGCGCAGAGCCAGGTCCATGGTGGCGTATTCCTAGAACAGTGACTGTCAATTCCTAACTCCCTCTAAGTCAAATC
>JACMKL010000192.1 GCA_014380105.1 Candidatus Melainabacteria bacterium | reverse complement strand
CCCTCATCAATCAGATAGACTTCACCACTCCGGTTGGCTCGAGAAGTAGTGATCGCGCTGGCATGTCCGGTAGCGGTCTCTTGAACAAGCCTTGGCTCAGAGTCGAGACGCCAGATCTGAAAACTGCCGTTTTCCAGTCCCAAAATCGCAAATGCTCCAGAATAACTGATACTGCGTGCACCCGCCGAGGTAACTGGTTTCAAGGATTCTCGTGAGATCAGATTTACTCTCGTAATCCCTTCGTTTGTTGCTAGTGCCATTTCTGTCACTTTACCGGAACCTGGGTCAGCAGAGAATGCCACGTCATTTACGCCGGAAAACCAATTTTTATCAGCCATCAAATTGACCTGACCATCTTTCTCAGAGACGAGAAAGAGTTTTAGCCGGCTGTCGCTGTAGATCACTGCTAACCATTTTCCAAATGGTGAGATAGCAGCTCTAACCGGAAACGAATCATCAAAGGAGGTGATTCTCAGTGCCTTGACGTTCATATCGAAGCTCCATTTATTCAAATGTACTTTTCCTCGCCACAAACTCACAGAAAGCACTATCTAGTACTCTCTCAAAAGCGCACTGACATTGAATAACCACGCAAATATCTACTCGATTCTCAATGCTCAAGCAGTGAAAATGCAGAAAGAAGATTGGATTGGTTATTAGAGGTGCTTAGCGAGAGAGTTGGTGAAGTGGCCTGTGGAGAGGAAATGTTGAGGAATAATGAATAGTGCCAAAATTCGACACGCACAATCAACTAGTGATTATCTTCAGTTTAAGAGTAGCCATACCACTGATAGTCGAGCGCAGGTCCGGAGAAGCTTATGCTGAGGCATGATGAATGGACTTTGACGCGAGGTTATCGATAGCAGCGCAAGCATTCGAAATTTCAATGACCAATTTATCAAGGCACTGCGAGCTGGAATTCTGGTGCAACTTGACCAAATGCATTCCCTCAAATTACTAACTCGCTCTTTAAAACGAGCAATATCGTCTGATAGAGATTATGTATCACCTGTTTGAACCTCTGTTTAGGAAATACGAAATCAACGCCCAATCGTTCGCTCATTAGCTATCTGGCTCTGCCACAGATCGATCGATGCGTTAATTGCGTTGTTGGTTTTCGCGCGCCTCTTCAAGGGTCAGCAGGTTTGTAAACTCTACTTTGGTGTTCACATGGATGCAGTCTCAGATTCCAGCCCACTGTCTGATCAGGATTTTTCCCTGGAAGACCTGATCACACACAGCCTTCAAGAAGACGCTCTCGACTCTCAATCATCATCAAATGAATTGGAGATACTGTCGAATATTACGCTTGCGAATGTAGTAATTTCTCAGCCAGCCGGTTACGAGGGTACTACGCAAGAAGACATCGAGAGACCAACAGTGCTTCTCGGTACACTCCTCTTTATCACTCGCCAAATTTTCGGCGAATCTACCACTACAGAGTTCGCGCCTCAATCACTGCAAGCGGCATTTGCTGACGGGAGGAAAGCAATCAGTGAACTTCAACGCGCCACTCTTATGATCATGCAGAATCCGTCTGTCATCAATGCAGAGGACAATCCGGTCGCAAAAGTGATTACTGGTGCCTTCGTGGCGGCAGAAAGACTGCAGTCAGCGTTGTTTCCTGAGTCCCCAGACGTCATAAGTGTCAGTAAACTCGTTGGTAGATTACTGCCGGCGGCGCAACAGGCGACCAAAGTAATTGCTGTTCGTCATCAACAAACCCCAATTCCAGCACTGAAAGTGCGTAAAGGCGAGTCTCTCGACTTGATAGCATTCGTGGCCGGCAATACGGAGATGCGCATTCTTTGGGAGCGCTCTGATGAAGCGTATGCCGGTCTCACAAAGCTTGCCGAAATACTTCATACCACAGGCGGTGCGGCAAACAGTCAGGCTCTTGTTGAAAAATGTGAGCACCTCAGCACCCTTACCGAAGCTCTCGAAGAGGCACTGAGCAGAAACTAGCCCTTGCTCGTTTTCATACCAAAAAAAACAAATTCACGGAGGCAATTCGAATGTCTGCTATTGGATGGACAATTCTGGTCTTGATCGTCTTGCTGATCATCTACGTCGGCAGCATCGCAGCCACCTATGCGGCACGCTGGCTTGCTCCGATCGCACTGGTAGCGTTTGTCACTACCGTGGTTGCGCTTGCCATCTACCCGCAGGAGACCACGCGCAATTTGGTCGGCTTTGCTAATTGGCTCGGCAATCGTGTCCAAATAATCGAAAACACATTGCGGCGAGCACCCAGCTTTCGCTAGTCGAGACCTTTTCTGATTCAAAACATCCCCGGCAAAATCATCGCTCTAAAGCGGACAGACGCGCCGGGGTCTTAATTTATTGAGGCAATTCGGATGAAACCATTTGGAAATTTAAATGATGCCGCCGCCCGAGTCTTACTTAAGGCTCAGGAAGAAGCATCCGCAGAAAATCAAGCAGAAGTGAGGCCTGAACATCTTTTGATGGGACTATTTCTGCAAGAACGCAACACTGTCGCATTGGTGCTGCGCTCCCGTGACGTCACACATGCTCAACTGCGCGAGCAGATCATAATTCAGGTACGCCCTGGACAATCAAGACGCACATTCAACCCTGCTTTGTCGACAGCAACAACTAGCTTATTGGCACGAGCGGCAGAACTAACTCGAGGGCAGGGTCGCTCGCAAATCACAGTTGAAGACTTGTCTCTGTGCCTGATTGAGCTTCCCGGTATTAGAACTGTTCTGACGCGTCTGGGTATCGATGTAAATACGCTGCGCGGGCGCATCACTGATGGTGCAGGAACGGGTAAAAATCGAGATGGTGCGCTCGCTTTCGCCGGCTCTTCCAGCGGAGGAGAACAACGCACTCCGACTCTCGACGAAATGGGTGATGACCTGACCAGAGAGGCTCGGGAGCACAAACTTGACCCAGTCGTTGGTCGCCAGAAAGAACTGCAGAGAACAATTCAAATTCTGGGACGCCGCACCAAAAACAACGTGATACTGATTGGTGAACCTGGTGTCGGCAAAACCGCCATTGCAAACGGTTTGGCACAAATGATTGTTGACGATCCCCTCGTCCCTGAATACCTCCAAAACGTCAAAGTAATCTCGCTCAACATTGGCAACTTGCTTGCCGGTACGAAGTACCGTGGCGAGTTTGAAGGGCGGATTAAAAGCATTCTTGCGGAGGTAAAAAAGAGCAAGAACATCCTGCTTGTAATTGACGAAATTCACACTCTGGTTGGTGCTGGAGCAGCCGGCGGCGGTGCTGATGCAGCCAATTTACTGAAGCCCGCTCTTGCACGCGGTGACCTACGCTGTATCGGAATGACAGACCTCAAGTCTTTTCAAAAATACTTCGAGAAAGACGCCGCTCTAGAAAGACGTTTCCAGCCAATTCTCGTCCCACCTGCAACAGCAGAAGAGTCAATCCAAATTCTCTACGGTCTGCGACCGCTGTTGGAGAATCATTATGCTGTAACTATCACAGACGGCGCGGTCGTCGAATCAGTGCGCCTGAGCGACCGCTACATCAGCGACCGCTTCTTACCGGACAAAGCAATTGATGCGATCGAGGAAGCATGCTCGGCGGTGAGCCTGCGCAAGAACGGGAAATCAAAGAGCAGTTTTTCAAAAGAACTGACTGAATTGCGAAAACGCAAGGCAAACGCGGTGCGGACAGAAGAGTATGAGACAGCAAAGCAGCTCAAGATTGATGAAGCTGCATTGCTCTCATCTATCAAGATGCTCGGAGTCGATATGTCGGCCTCCGAAGTTACAGGCGAAGACGCAGCTCAGGTAGTTAGTGCCTGGAGCGGTGTGCCACTCAACAGATTGACCGCTACAGAATCAGCAAGATCGCTGCTCATGCAAGACGAGATTCACCGCTCGGTGATCGGTCAGACAGACGCTGTCAAAGCTGCCTGTAAGGCTATTCAGAGAGCACGAGTTGGCCTCAAAGATCCAAAACGACCAATTGCCAGCCTGATGTTTACTGGTCCTACTGGAGTCGGCAAAACAGAATTAGCGAAGGCCCTTGCGCGCTACATGTTCGACTCGGAAGAAGCGATCATACGAGTGGATATGTCCGAATACATGGAGAAACACTCGCTGAGTAGACTAATCGGCTCACCTCCAGGTTACGTAGGCTACGACGAAGGTGGACTTCTCACCGAGGCAGTGCGCCGCCGTCCTTACTCAATTGTGCTCTTTGACGAAATCGAAAAAGCGCATCCGGACGTTTTCAATCTTTTCTTGCAAATCCTTGAAGACGGAAGGCTGACAGACAGTCAAGGCAGGACTGTGGACTTCAAAAACACTCTGGTGATCATGACTTCAAATATCGCCGCTCAAGCGATCACTAAAGGAGGAAGCACTATGGGCTTCGAATTCGGAGCGCCAGAAAATCGTGCAGAAGCGAATTACCAGAAGATCAAGCAGCAAGTCACAGACGCTCTCAAGGCGGTCTACAGACCGGAATTCCTCAATCGGTTGGACGAAGTCGTGGTGTTCCGACAACTGGTTAAGCAAGAGATCAGATTGGTTGCAGATATCATGCTGACCGAAGTATATCGTCGCGTCAAAGACCTGGGCATGTCCCTGATTGTTACTGCAGCGGCAACCGACTATCTGGTCGACATTGGATACAATCCTGCCTATGGAGCAAGACCACTGCGTCGCGCTATCCAGAGCTGGCTGGAAGATCCTCTCGCCGAACAAATCCTCTCAGGGCACTTTGCGGAAGGCTCTTGCATTTTCGCAGACCTTGGCGAGACGAATGAGAAAGGTGAAACGAGTGTCCGCCTCGAAGCTGTCGAATGCAAAGAAGACAGTGGAGAAGACAGCAAGGGTGAAAAACAGAAGGCTGCGTAAGTCATCATCGGCGGTACCAGACGGCTGGTTCAGGTAGTCAGCTCAGGGCTCAAGCTTCCGCTGCCGGTTACGTGAAAGCGTGACCGCGCAGCCTCCTTCCAGAAAACTCAAACTTGAAAATGGAGACAAGAATATGTTGTTAACAGTAATTCTGTTAGTCGGCATCGGCTGTGCTATTGGATTTTTCGGCACGAGACTCGGTCAAACAGTCACTATCGGCTCTTTGACTCGCTCGCAGACTTCCGCTCTCTGCATTGGGCTGAGCATCTTGCTCGCCTTTATCCTTGGCGGCACCTACACCACATTGGGAGCAATCCTCGGGTATTTTCTCTATCCGTCTTTGAATACTCGCCTGCCCTTCTAGGTGAGTAGTCTCTGGCGAAAGCGCAGCGACCTCTGACGAGCCGCCCTTGCCTTGCGGCGTTGATTTGAGCACGGGAACACCTTCCGCTTCAGGTCAGGGCAAAGCATGGCATCTGGACGGCTCTGAGGCGCGCCAAAGTTGGACAACAGACAAATCAAATTCGCGACTGGGAGTAAATAGTGAAAACAGGCCAATTCATAGGTTTTCTGATCGACGAGATTTGGGATCGCCGCCCAATCGAGTTTCATATGCGCGGGCAGATTGTGCCTCTCGGAAAGCGCTTTATCTTCGAGGTGACAAGCAATCTGGAAGCGCGATTGCGAGTCATAAAGGACGAGACAAAGATGGGCAAAGACGCTGAAGAAACTCCAATCTCGCGGCACTGTCCAACGATCATGAATGATGCTGACATTCAGTCGACTTTATTCCTGCTTACAGCGCTCTACATTGATAGCTTCAGGCTGAAGAGACTGGCTGCAGAGCAGCGGATTCCCCAGCGATGGATCGAAGGTAACGATG
>JACMKL010000191.1 GCA_014380105.1 Candidatus Melainabacteria bacterium | reverse complement strand
TGTCGCCAAGGATTTGTTTGATATAAAAGGCGAAGTCACCGGGGTTGGCAATCCGACCTGGGTAGCAACGCACAAACCAGCAAACAAAAACGCCGAAGTCGTTGATAAATTACTTTCCGCAGGTGCCATGCTAATTGGTAAAAGTTGCACGGACGAATTTGCATTTAGCGTTGATGGTATCAACATTCATTATGGTGCCCCGCTCAATTCTCAGTATCCGGACAGAATTTCTGGAGGGTCATCGAGCGGCTCGGCATCTGCTGTCGCTGCAGGCCTTGTTTCGTTTGCGCTGGGCACTGACACTGGTGGTTCAAGCAGAATTCCGGCAAGTTATTGCGGCATCCATGGATTTCGCCCGACTCATGGTTTCATCTCAACAGAAGGTGTGGCACCACTGGCACCACTACTGGACACGGTTGGAGTGCTGGCAGCTAATGGTTTAGTTTTGCAAGAGGTTGTCACTCTGCTTCTGAAAAATTCAGCACCAACTTTAGACCCGACTCGAAAACTAAAATTATTGCTTGCAGAAGACGCTTTTGAGATGACTGACCCATCCATCAGACCAGGTCTGGAAGCCGCTGTCGCCAAGATTCAAAAGAGTTTTAACTCAACAGAAAAAATTCGCCTGTCAGATTTCGGATGGCACGATTATTTTGAAGTTTATCGCCTTTATCAGGCGCGACAAGCGTGGGAAACATATGGCGAATGGATCACGCACAACAAGGCAAATATTTCACCAGCAATCATGGAACGTTTTGATTACGCTAAAAATGTGCCGGATGAAAAATACAATCATGTGGTGAAAGTGGTGAGCACATTGAAAGATGCCTTTTCGCGTCTTTTAAAGGGCAACACTGTTTTGTGCTTTCCAACGACCTGGCATTTGCCACCACTATTGGACTCAAATGATGATGTGCTCTGGAAAAACCGCGTTGAAAACATGAAACTTACAAGTATTTCGCCGCTGCTTGGAACACCTGAAGTTTCGATACCTATCAAAATCAAAAGCGGAAAGCGCTCCGGGCTATCGTTCATGGCTGCGGCGGGAAAAGACACCCTACTTCTTGACTTGGTTCAAAAGCCATCTTTCATAACCGCCGGCGCTTGATATCAGCCTTTTAATTGATTTCACTCTAAGCTTTGCAGTTGTCTGAGATAATTGTCGGTACAAACCTGGCGCTAAATCATGGACCAAGACGAATACAACGAAGCAATCCGGCATGCAATGGCGAATTTCGAGCGCCAGCACGGTCGTGTTCCTTCTATTAACGAACTCGCCAACGAACTTGGTGCCGACCCTGCCGCCCTCAAGCGCAAGCTTCGCAAGGCGATGGTGACGCTTGGAATGGACACTCAAATAGACGGCACATCCGCCTTCAAATCGACACTGCGCGAAATTCTCAGCAGCGGTTTGCTTATGGCTGGAGCGCCTGGTGAGGAAGAATTAGCCAATCTCAATAAAGAAGCGCAAAACTCTCCTGGACGAACGGTTGAGCTTACCTGGTCGCAGAAGGGCAGCTTGTTCAAGCTTGAAGCCGTAGCTCCAAGTCTCGGCAAATCGCCAGTTTGGACGCTCTGGTACATTTCGCCTGAAACTCCAATCAAAATGTGGAGTTCGCCGGTCAAAGACACAAGGCAAATGGCGCATGCAATGCAGTTTATGGAAATGCCGTCAATAATCAACGCCGTACACGACGAAAATAACGTCCTGCAATTTCCTGTTCCAAACAGAGACGCTGACTAGAGAGTTTGAATTTCGAGTGGTGCGCCCGCCGCTGCACGATCGTAAGTCAGGCTGAGAATCCACCAGCGTGAATATTCGTTTACGAGCTGAATTGAGTTGACGCCGCGCGCAATCGGTATCTCGCTGTTGAGCGCATAGAAGTGATAACTGCTAAACACCTGGGCGACACGACCGAATTTTACGATGCGCCGCTCCTGCTCTAATTCTTTGCCGCCAATATCAGCAATATCTTTTGTGCGTCCCGCAAAATGCGTAATGAATTGTTCGACATCGAGTGAACGAACAATACCGCCGATATCCTCTTTGGGAGGGGTTATGCGCGCTTGGAGGTGAAACAAAAGACGCAAAAGAGGGTGATTGGGTTTCTCATTCGCATTGAACGAAACAGCCTCGTACAGACCTGATATGACGTCTTCGATTGATGAAAGATCTTTGTCCACTAAATCAGACTATTTGAATTGAAACACCAAAACACCAGAGCAGACGCCGGTGATGATGATCAATGAAGCGAGTAATCCGACCAAACCGATAGTGACTAAACCGATTAACTGCATCTCGGAGATGCCGACTTCAGAGCGGTAAGGGTCGGTCTTCAGGCTGGAATCTTTCTCTCTGGCAGAAATTGGGCGCTTAAGGCGAATGCGAGAGTCATCAAACTTTTCGATCAAAGTCCAGCCCGCGAGGGTTTCTTCCGCCAAAACATTACTGAGTTTGTTTTTGTTTTTGAAATAGTCAGTGTTGGCCCTGACGATTTTGAACTCCCACTGCTCGCCACTGAGGTCGGCGGCTTCGTAAGGTGTCAAATACTCTTCCTCTTCGCGCTGCACGCGTCTTCTTTTCGAAGCGGCTGCGGCAGTGGCTTGTGTCGTTGAGTTCATGGTGTTGCGACCTCTAGAGTTTCCGCGAAAAGACAGATATCGGTGGACAAGTGGATTTTCGCGCACATTATTGTATATAGCTCGTTCCGTAAGGTTTCATTTAGCTCCTTAAACTTATGTATGTGTGAATTACACCTCCTGCTTTGCAACAAGCGCCAATTTGTTATACAATGTTATACAGAGAATGTTATCGGCTTAGTGTTAGAGGACATAATGAGCAAGATCTCCACAGATGAAAGGAAAGTGAGAAGGAAGAGGCTTTCCACGGAGGCTACGTCTTATGTCGCCAAATCCGAACAACTCAATTTCAGGTTGGATGCACCAACAAATGAAAGGCTATATTTACTTGCGGAGAAGCAAACCAAACCGGTCGGTGCTCTAGTTCGCTAATGGTTTTTAGATAAACTCAACGACACTAAAGAACCGACTCTAAATGACTTGCTTATCGAAATTCGACAGTTGAAAGAAGATACCAAAAATTATGCAAATGGCT
>JACMKL010000190.1 GCA_014380105.1 Candidatus Melainabacteria bacterium | reverse complement strand
TAGAAAGGATGGTCTTTCGGGTAGAGATTTCGTCTGACCGAATTCCAAGCCATCAAGCGTGTGTTGCTCATAGCTTCTGTCAGGCGAGCGCGCCACTCGATTTTGGTTTTCGCCAACTCTTCTTCGAGGAAAAGTGGATGACGCATAATGTCAGCGAGCATGTCGACAAACTGCGGCATATCGTCGGAGACCAGGTTTGAGCCAAAGCTCAATCTGTAATTGTCGACTGCAAATTCAAGTCCGCCTGGAATTCCCATATTCTCGAGAATTTCAGCCATTTTCAATTTGCTGTAGTTTTGCGATCCCTTGGTCATCAAATCGGCTGCAAAATCAGGAAGCGCGTTCGGTTCTTTATATGAGAAAAACTTTCCGGCTCGTGTTGTCGATGTGATACCGACTGATTCAGTGCCTGGGTTTTGAAGCAAAAGTAGCGTCATACCGTTTGGCATAACTTGTTTGACTACGCGGCTTTCAAAAGTTGGGACCTTAAAAGTGGATTTGGCAGCTTTTACTTTGGTAACCGGAGGACGGCTATTCAAAAATGCAGTCACGTTGATTTCTTCTGCAGCTTTGTGCGCATCAGCTGGTGGTGCACCTTCCTCTTCGTCGTCATCACCATCATTGGAAACAGAACCATCTTCTGAATTTTTCGGGAAGAAATGTCCAACTGTGCGGTTCGATTTCACAAAATATTTTCCGGCAACACGCATGATGTCTTCTTTAGTGACAGCATCAAATTTGTCGTCATAATTCATCAACCAGTGCCAATCAGCTTTTGATTCTGCTTCGCCAAGCATAAATGCCAGGCTGGAAGGATCTGCCTTAGAAAGGATGGTGCCTTTTCTATTAGCACTGCGTGCACGGTCTAATTCTTCGTCAGTGACAGGTTCTTTGGCTAATTTAGCGAGTTCTTCGAAAATAGCTGTTTCTGCTTTCTCGATTTCGACTTCCGGATTGAGAGTGGCACCAACAATGAAGAGAGCAGGATCGCGCAGGTCATCATGGCGAGCAAATACTTCGGCGGCGATACTGTTATCTATTAGTGCTCTGTAAAAACGACTCGAACGTTCGTAGGTCGATCCTAAAATGTGACGAATAACAGCGAGAGGGTAATTGTCTGCGTGACTGGCATTAGGGACATGGTATCCAGCCCAGACTTTAGGAAGATCGCCAGAGCGATGAATTTCAAAACGACGCTCACCTTCTTGGGGTGGCTCGGTCGTATAAACAGTCGGAATCGGCTGCGGCGACTTTGGAATTTTGCCGAAATACTTTTGCATGTAAGTGAGCGCTTTAGTCGGTTCAAAGTCACCAACTAAAATCACGGTGGCATTATTTGGCCAGTAGAAAGTATTGTAGAACTCTCTCAATTTTTCCATATCGACGCCTTCGACGTCAGAGCGCCAGCCGATTGTCGGATGGTGATAAGGATGTTCGCGGAATGCGATTGCATAGAGTTCTTTTTCAATCGCTTCTTCTGGATAATTTTCGCCACGCTCCATTTCGTTTCGCACCACAGACATCTCTGAGTCATGGTCTTCCTGGCGAAGCAAAAGGTTGCGCATTCTGTCGGCTTCGAGCTCGACGCATAGTTCTAGATATTCAGATGGGACAACTTCAAAATAACTGGTGCGATCAAACCAGGTGGTGGCATTCCAATAAGCACCAATTTGAGTTAGCAAATCATCGATGCCATTGCCTTTGTCGGTATTATGCTTTTTCGTTCCTTTGAAGAGCATGTGCTCTAGAAAGTGAGTTGAGCCTGTATATCCGACCGCTTCGTTTCGGCTGCCAACTTTGTAGACGACAAGGAGAGTGACGACAGGTGACGTATGATTTTCGAGTGTGAGCAGTTTCAGCCCGTTTTCGAGCGCATATTCCACCACATTCTTATTTTCAGTGACCTTGGTAATTCCAAGTTCTCCGATTACTTTATCGATCTTGTCAACCGTCTCAAGAGTGTTCACCATTGCTTGCCTCAGCCGAATTGTGTTGCCAGAAGAACTATTAAGAGTACAGCAAAACAAAAAAGGCGTCTCACGCCAATTTGCAAACTATGGCGATGTAATATGCCGAAAGGCTCCATAAACTGCTAAAGTTTTTACGCATTGGACAGTAAATAAGATGATCCAGGCATGGGCGGAGAGGCACTCGTGAACGTAGCAATCACCGGCGGCACAGGATTTATAGGCTCGCATCTGGCCAGAGCTCTGGTCTCCAGGGGCGATTTCCCGCGTGTTCTAGCCCGTGGCATCAATAATCGCGACGATTCGATACGCAGGCTCACCAACGCTTCCTTCACGCCAGTCTCAATGTCCGACGAGAAGAAGCTCTTCCAGTCCTTCCAGGGCTGTGACGTTGTTGCCCACCTGGCTGGCATTCGTTATGAGCCAAACACCGGCGACTTCGAAAAAACGCACGTCGAGTCCACCATCAAAGTTATTCACGCAGCCAGAAAGGCGGGCGTATCAAAGATTGTATATGTGAGCTGCCAACGCGCCCGACCAAAGTGTTTCAACAAATTCTATGAGTCAAAATGGGAAGCCGAGCAGTTAATTAGAGCCAGCGAAATCGACTACACAGTCCTTAAACCAAGCATTGTTTTCGGTCGAGGCGACTTTTTCCTGACCGCCATCAAGAGAATGTTGGACAAAGGGTCCATGGTTTCTTCCATTGGCCTGTTCGAGAAAAAAATCAATCCGGTCGCAGTCGAAGACCTTATTGAAATCCTACTAGCCGGCCTGATTGAAGGGCATTTTTCAGGTGAAACCCTCAATGTGGAAGGTCCAGAAGCGCTGACATTCTCAGAAGCGGTCAAGCGAGTAGGTCGAGTCGTCAAAAAATCGGCAGTTTTAGTACCTTCTCTTGTCTCCATGCAGTTTGCAAAGGCCCAAGAAGAAGAAAAAACAACAAAGGAAGCAATTCTCACCCGCACGCTCGTGCGCATGATTGCCGACGGAAACCAGGCGCCTGTGGACCCTTGCGATAAATTGCCTGTCGAAATCTTACCCAAGAGATTATTTAATGACGAACAGATTATCAGAGCATTAGGCTAGGTCTCGGTTACAATCATTCGGTTGCTAAGCGATCCCCACGTCTCAGTTCTAGTTAATGAAAGTTCGCAAAATTCTATTTTCAGCAGCTCTAATTGCCGCTTACCTCAATAATCCTTGCTCCGCCAGTGAAGCAACCTGGAATAAGTTCACCCAAGAAGGCGCCAAAGCTTACGAAGGTGGAAATTTCGGCGTGGCTCAACGTAATTTCGAACAAGCGCTCGTCGAAGCCAAGAAATTCGGTCCAGATGACCTCCGATTAGCGACCTCACTGACCAATCTCGGTGTGCT
>JACMKL010000189.1 GCA_014380105.1 Candidatus Melainabacteria bacterium | reverse complement strand
CGCCGCCAGTGAAATCAACTACTTTCACGCCGAGGCGTTTTAATGCAGCCAGATTCTCGATGATCGTCTCTGGCGTGCTTTCTTTGATGCGAATGTTTTCGGGCTTAATCGGAATATCGCAGTAAGTGCAGCGCGAGTTGCATTTATAGGTGAGATAGTAATTTGCGAGGATAGGCGGCACTTAAAATTCCTTCTGATAGACAGTTGTCTTAGCTTTTGGCGACTACTGTCTGCTGCGGTCTGTGTAAGGCTTTGCGGATTTTGGAAAATCCCGAACGGACTGTCATTTAGACCAAGCAATACCGAATACAGTATAGTAGCGTGCGATTGGCTGCATTATCTGGTTGCCAGGTATGTAGAGCTATTTCATGTGCGAGAAAAGTTTGACTTCCTTTTTTGGGCAGGTTCACAGTGCGTCATCCCCACCTATTGAAGAGAGAAGACGCGGTTCTTCTGATTGTTGATGTGCAGGAAAGCTTTCGCAAACATATAAATGATTTTGCGAATCTAACTCGAAACATTTCGATAATGGCGGAAGCCGCCAAAATTCTTAAATTGCCCGTTGTAGTAACTGAACAGTATCCTCAAGGTCTTGGCAATATTGTGGCAGAAATTTCTGCCTGCCTGGGCGACCACAAACTCTTTGAAAAGAGTTGCTTTAGCTGTTGCGGAAGTGAGCCTTTCATGTCACACCTGGAAGGCATTGGTCGCAAACAAATAATTATCACTGGAATTGAAGCGCATGTTTGTGTCAATCAAACTGTGCACGACTTAATCGAGTCAGGATACCAAGTACATCTGGTTGTCGACGCAATTTCGAGCCGCAATCCGAAGAACAAAGATATCGGAATCGACAAAATGACCCGCTCTGGCGCCATTTTATCGAGTGTCGAAACGTCTTTGTTTGAGATGTTAGTAGAATCCAATACAGAAACATTCAAATCCGTACAACGTCTCGTAAAGTAGAGCGAACCACTAGTGGTGGCGTCAGGACTTGCGTTCGCAGGTTTATGAACGATATCCCATTGGATTCGAAAGCGGCAAATGTGTTTTACTTTGCGTTGAAGCTTGCGATTCACATAGACGTCAAGCGCTTTATGGTGACCCTCAAAATGCGAACAATGCCTCCAGTAGTCTATCGACGCGCGGGCGCATCCGGGGCGCTCCTCGCGTTGTCATGCATACTTGGT
The DNA here is from genome assembly GCA_014380105.1 of Candidatus Melainabacteria bacterium. Classification (GTDB taxonomy): domain Bacteria; phylum Cyanobacteriota; class Vampirovibrionia; order Obscuribacterales; family Obscuribacteraceae; genus QKMZ01. The sequence goes on along the minus strand of JACMKL010000189.1, from coordinate 3,994 downwards.
TGCGTGCCTGTTACTGCACAAAACGATACGCTGACATATCCTTCGAATCCGCCTCAACCCGTAAATTCGTCTACACCGTCCAATCCAAAGAATTCATCAGTACAGCCACAGCCCACCGCGCCGTCGTCTGCTGTTCCGAATTCGACGCCGCCTAATTACAGTGCGCCGAATGATGGTTTGCCGAGCGGCGCGCCAGTGTCGACAGAGCTAAATTATGGACAGACCGGTGGTGTCTCCACTCCGGGAGAACTAACTTCCTCGCCTCTTCCTCCGAGTGAGCGCAAGCAAGAAGTGCAGATTATCGAAGGGCAAGCGAGCGATTTTAGAAACAGATATTTGATGGGCGAAACAATCGAACTTGTTCTGCCAAAACCGCAGCAAATGATCCCTCTTGGTATAGGTGGGCGTCTGCCTCCAATCAGGCTGGAAGCCAGTTACACGCAGTCAGTTAATCTGCGCGATGTCTTGCGTTATGCAATGGAGAACAATCTCGATATTCGCATTCAACAAGAGCAAGTAAATTCTGAGCGCTGGGATTTAGCCTCCCAAATGGGGCGGTTTCTCCCTGACACCATCATGAATTACCAATCGCAATTCATTCAAGGTTCGCAATTCCTTGGCGGCACAATTCCAATTACTTTTCAGACGCCAAACGTCAACACACAAGCCGGTTTCCGCTTTTTTGGATTTCGTGGTGGCAGCGTCATGTTTGGAACACTCCAACAGTTGCATGTTTTTAAAGCGTCGAAGCAGCAATTGCGCGGTAGTGTCAACGATACATTGTTGTCCGTGACACGTTCTTACTACAACATGATCCGCAATCAGGCTTTGTTGCAGATTCAAACTCGTGCCGTAGATGTTTCAAAAGCACAGGTCACTCTCAACCAACAATTGCAACGAGCTGGCACAGGGACCAAATTTCAGGTCTTGCAGGCTGAAACTCAGCTGGCGCGGGACGAACAAAATTTACTCTTGCAGCAGGTTGATTTGCGTCGCACTGCCATTCAGTTAGCGACAACTCTCAATTTAAATTCTTCGGTCAACTTGTTGTCGCAAGAACCGGAAGTCAAAAAAGTGCGTTTGCTTGATAACAATATCGATATTAATCGCATTATCGCGCTGGCTATTTTAAATCGTCCGGAACTAAAACAGTTCGAAGAACTGCGCCTGGCTGCCAGACGGGCTGTTCAGGTAGCTGCCGCACCCCTGTATCCGCGCTTTAGTTTCTTCGGCACAATCACAGGAAGTGGACAGACGCTCTCGCAAAAATATGCGTTTGTGCCTGGCTCGTTCCGCGACGTTCCCGTGACTGGCACGCCTCCGACAGGCTCCGTAATTGATATTACTCAAGGCAACGGAAATAACCCGACTGGAAATATTAACCAGTTCGTCAATCCTGCGCTCAACAGTACTCTCACCGCCTCCGGGCAAGTTTTTACCCCACCATCCTTTCAATCCCGCCAAATTCGTCCATCCTATGCGATCGGCTTCTTGTTCGATTGGAACCAGGAAGGGCTAGGTTTGCCGACAGCCATGACGGTGGGCTCGCAAAAGGCTCTCGCCAGGCAAGCGCTCTTGCGCTCGAACCAGACTCTGATTAACACTCTGCAGCAAGTTCGTGACTCATACCTGACCAGTCAAACGGCAGAGCGTCAGATAGAAGTTGCCACTAAAGGCGTTTTGTCCGCTGCAGAAGAACTTCGCCTCGCTCGGGTCAGACTCGCAAACGGCGTAGGGACAAACATCGACGTCATTAACGCACAGCGAGATTTCACCCAGTCGCTGGTTACGAAAGCCGACGCGATTATTCAGTTTAATATTTCCCAAGCGCAACTTTTGCGCGATATGGGTCTGATATCTGTTGACAATTTGTCATCTGGCAGACTTGTAACGCAATAAGCGTTAGGGCGGACCTAAAATTGGGCTTGAAAGACACTAGGGGGTTTAATCCCTGGTCGCCTGTTGCGCCCAATTATGTCCCCTAAAACCGAACAGCTTACCGAAGCTGTTTGAGGAGATTACTCTTGACGGATAAAAACCTGATAGGCATGGTGAAAGGTTTGCTGAGGCGCTCTCGTAGCGCAAGCGGCGGACCTCAGCTGTTTCGCCTGAAGGAAACCAATCTCCTCGGTAGCGACGATGACACGACCGGCGAAGAGGCTCAGGTCGGAAAGCCTCGCGACCAGAGTTATACCGACCTTTGGCTTTCGGCGCTCAATACCTCTCCGGATAGCAAATACGCGCGTTTGGCTGAAGCTGCTGCCGTCGCGGGCGGAAAAAGTTTCAACGCGGTCAGCATAAAGCGCACAACCGGTAGTACAGATTTAAGTTTTACCGATGTCTGGATGAAATCGCTTTCGCCGCCTCTCGAGTCGACGCCGCCAATGCCTGGTGACTCTGACCGTTTGAAAGAAGGCGAAGAGTTAAAAGATGGTACCTACAAAATTCTTTTTCAAGTCGAGCGACCGGGCTATGGTTCGTCGTACCTGGCTTCCCATCAAGTTCTTGATGTCGATGGTAAATTGGTCAAAAAAGTGGCGGTTGTAAAACGGTACCATCTGATTCAAGAAGAAGAGGATATGCCGTCTAATGCCGATCGTTTTTTAAAATATGCACGCTATGTTGGTGCCATTGATCATCCTAATGTGGTGCCTCTGTTTGATAGTTTTGTCGATCGCGATTATGGCTATGTTGTGCATCAATATTTGGAAGGTTTTTCACTCAAAAAACAAATTCGTCAGCTTGGTCCACTTGATGAGAAAGTAGCTATTGGTCTACTTCTGCAAATGTCAGATCTGGTTGGATATTTCCATGATCAGGTATCACCAGTGGTGCATATTGATATGACGCCGGATATTCTACAAATGTGGCGTGGCAACACTTTGAAGATGACTGACATCGGTCCTGATCCCTGCCGAAATATCTTTGTGGCGCGCGCAGGTAAAGGATATCTGAAATATGTGGCGCCGGAGCGAAGCGATTCGAAACCGAATGTGCGCAGCAACATGTACTCAATGGGCGCAACGCTTTTCTTTTTGATCACTGGTCGGTCGCCGGTCAAAGGCGTCGATGCACTACATCCACGCTCGTACAATAAACGAGTATCGCAGCAGATGGACACTATCGTAGCCCGTCTCACTGCGACTGATCCAGGCGAGCGCTATTCTAGTATCGCTGAATTGAAAGAGTGCGCATTTATGGCGCAGCTTTTCTACGGAACAAAATAGATTTTATTCGGTAATTTCTCGCAGTCTATGGCGTGGCCGCCTGAGAGGTCGGACCACTGGTCTCCGATGTTGACGACGATGTTGTAGCCTTTCTTTTCCACTTGCTCGCGAAGTGGTACCTTGACTGCCTCCGCTTTAGCATTGGATGTGGCGGCACGCATCATTAGTTCGTCATATTTGATGTTGTGCTTTTTGAGATTGGCTTCCGTACCGGTGCGCATGCCTTCATGTCTTCCGGTGATTAGAAAAACAGAAAAGCCATTCTCTTTTGCCCAGCTCAAAAACTTGGCGGTTTTTGGCAGTGTCGGCGCGTCGGCGCTATTGATCCAGGTTGTGAATGCAGGCCAATCGAATTTTGTGTGCTTTTCGAAGAAGGGTCGATTATCGAGTAGTGTTTCGTCGACGTCAGAAACAACCGCCAGTTTTTTGCCGCCCTTAACGTCCGGGAGCTTTTCTTTGCAAGCTTTATAAGCATCCGCGATGGCGGCGTCGAATTCTTTTGTATAGGCAGGCGTTTTGCTAAAGGCTATGCCAATCTGATTGCCGAAGTCGTTGAATTTTTGAATCGGCGGCTTCACGTCGACAGCCGGAATAGCGACTGCCGGCAAGATGTTTGATGAAGTACCTAATGATGCCGCCGCACACACGACGATTAACCCAAACGCGTTCGGAAGTCTTCTCAAGGCGTTAATCCTCAGGTAAACAGCGTTCTGAAAACTTTTGAGACTAGGCGCCGCGCATGCTCACGCCGCGTCCAGCAGAGTAGG
>JACMKL010000188.1 GCA_014380105.1 Candidatus Melainabacteria bacterium | reverse complement strand
ATGTCTTTATACACTCGTGGTTCCTGTGCTGCAGTCTCTCTGACATCTTGTACCAGGAATAGGCGAATCCGGGCTTCTCCATTCTATTAGAGAAGCTATCTAGAAATACGGCTCTATCAGCGCTAAACTCTTGTCTTCCGAATGCGCCCATTTGAGTTAGCAACTCGGTCCAGGGGCGCTCTCTGAGGAATAAGTCTGTTTTGGTGACCACTCTTTATTACATCGGCGTAACCTATTTGCTTCTGTTGGCTTGGCCAATTCTTCTGTTTAACCGCAAAGCTCGCTTCGGCGTATCTCAAAAACTGGGGTTTATACCGAGCGAAATTAAGGGACGTTGGGAAAACCACACAATCAAGCCAATCTGGTTCCATTCAGTTTCGGTTGGTGAATTCAATGCGGCTTATCCGCTGATCAAAGCGTTTCACGCAAAATATCCCAGTCGCCCCATTGTTGTTTCAACAACCACTGGTACTGGGCAGAAGTTAGCGAAAGAGCGAGTCAGCGACATTGCAGAAGTTATCTACTTCCCCTATGACGCCTACTTTGCAGTGAAGTCGTGGCTCGATTTACTTCAGCCTTCACTTTTCGTTATTGTTGAAACTGAGATATGGCCTGGGCTGATTAGCCAATGCGCCAAGCGTGACATTCCCGTCGCTATCGTGAATGGTCGTATTTCGCCTAAATCATTCAAGTCTTATAAACGCATCAAAGGCTTTTTCTCAAAATATGTCTCACTAATTCGCATGATTGGTGCACAGACGGAAAACGAAGCTGAGCGTTATAGAGATCTTTCCAACAATTCAGTCCCCATCAGAGTTATGGGCAATCTCAAATGCGATGGTTTACAGCCGAAATCAAAAGAAGATATTGAAAAACTTCGTCAGTCATTAGCGTTAAAGGATGGCGACCTCGTTTTTATAGCTGGCTCAACACATGAGGGAGAAGAAGCAGCTGTGCTTGCTGCTTATTCACAAGTGTTGAAGAGAATGCCGGAAAAAACTATTCGTTTGATTATCGCTCCACGTCACCCAGAGCGTTTTGACCGTGCTGCCGAGCTGATTCAGAAGGCTGGCTTTACAGTCCTTCGTCACTCAAAAGCGGAGCGTTTCACAAATGATTTTGATGTTTATATGATCGACAGCATCGGTCATCTGGCAAATTTTTATGGAATCTCTACAGTGGCATTTGTAGGTGGCACCATCGCACCAGTGGGTGGTCACAATGTCTTGGAGCCGTACACTTACAATGTGCCTGTCATTGCCGGACCTCGCCTTGAGAAGACCCGGGATTTTGCCAATATGCTGAAAGAGCGAGATGCTCTTTTTGTTGTGAAGAACGCCAATGAAATGGCGGATCAGGTCAGTCGCTTGTTTAACGACGAACTCTTGCGCGAGCAAGTCGGTGAGCGCGGTAATGCACTGCTAATCTCCAGTCAGGGCGCTGTCCTAACAGGTCTGGCCATTTTGGAAGAGTGTCTCGGCATAAAAAATACTGAGTCTTCTACTGAATCTTCAAATGGAAGGGGTGTGCCTGTATGAGCTGGGGCAATCCTGAATCAGGACAAGAAAAGTTAGTAGCCGGATTGTTGTCTCCGATTTCACTTGGCTATGGAATTGGCTCATACGTGCGCCTAAAGGCTTATTCGCAAGGTTATATAAAACGCGTTCGTCTGCCAATTCCTGTGGTCAGCGTAGGCAATATTACTTGTGGTGGCACTGGAAAAACGCCGATGGCGATCGATATTTCGAGGCGGCTGATTGCAGCAGGATATCGTGTGGCAATTTTAAGTCGCGGGTACGGACGCAAATCAAAGAAGAAAACAGCCGTAGTCTCTGACGGAAAGGGAACATTCGCCTCAATCGAAGATTCCGGTGATGAGCCACTGCTGATCGCACGAAGTGTCCCGGAAGCGATTGTAATCGTTGGAAGTAGTCGTGCCGAATCGGCTGATGTCGCAATCAATGAATATGGTGCTGATGCCATTGTGCTTGATGATGGATTTCAGCACATAAAAATTGAACGTGATATTGATTTGGTACTGATTGATTACAATGACGAGCCCGATAAGGATAGCCTGTTGCCCGCAGGTAGACTTCGTGAGCCGCTCAGTGCCTTGATCAGAGCAAAAGTTGTCGTAATTACAAAAATTCCGCAAAATCCGGATGAGGAAAAGCTCGAAAATCTTCGTCGCTTAATTTCAAAATATGCCACGCGTGCAGAAATCGCCGCAGCGCGTTTTGTGCCAAAACATCTAAAAACCCACAGTGGAACAGTTTCAATCGATAAGCTCAAAGGTCAGCGAGTGATTGGATTCTGTGGTGTTGCCCGTCCTGAGAGTTTTGCAAGGACACTCGAATCTCTCGGTTGCGAAGTCGTTGACCTGAAAGGATTTTCTGATCATCACTGGTATTCTCCGGAAGAATTGACTGCTCTGGAAAAACACATGCGGACAAGCAATGCGAGCGCTGTTGTGACTACCGAAAAGGACATGATCAAAATCCCTGCGCACGATCGTTTGAATCAACATTTAATAGCTGTTGAGATGGGTGTTGAATGGCTGGGACCGCTTCCAGTTCGCTTATCAGAAATGATGAGAGGGAAGCTCGAGAGCGACTTACGTGCCGATCAAATTGGTGCGATATCGACAGATTCAACTGACCGGTTGGCTCAGCGAAATTCGTTCGCATCAAGATCGTTGATTCTTTCCCCTTAGAATGTAATGAGTGACAGCTCCGACAACAAAGTACTGAATGGTGTTCAACGAATCCTCGTTGTTCGCTATCGCTTTATCGGCGACACCATCCTGACAGTGCCATTCTTGCGTAATCTCAGAAGTGCATATCCGAATGCTGTCATTGATGTTTTGGTGGGCCCACAGAGTGGTGCTGTTTTGGAAAACTGTCCTTATGTGAATGAGCTTATCGAATTTGATACCACTCGCTTTCATAAATACGATAGAGGCAAGGGCAAGGCAAAAAGTTTTCTTTCTTATCTTTTGATGTTGCGCAAGCGCAGATACGACGCTGTTTTTCTTCTCAAACGCTCACTCTCATCAGCCATTCTGGCACTGTTTAGCGGAGCCCGTTATCGTATCGGCTACGCGACAGAAGGGAGAAATTTACTTCTCACCCATCCGGTCAGATGGCGAAAAGATATTCACGAAGTCGAATCACTTTTTGATATTTTGGACAGTGCCGGAATAAAAGTCACCAACAAAGAATTGGAATCCTGGTCGACTGATGATGAAATTGCAAAGACGCGCGCAATTGTTCCTGAAACAGCGCACGATGGTTTGAAAATCCTTGTACATGCTCCAGCTGCCCATCCCGACAAGATGTATCCCCTCGAGAAATGGAAGGTTGTTTTGTCTGAGCTCAATTCAAAACTTCATGGTGCCAATCCGCTTTTCTTTTTTTCTGGGGCAGAACGCGATGCGTCATTGAATGAGACATTGATTGCGAAGTCTGGCGTTGCGGGTGTAAATCCAGCTGGAAAATTGTCCTTGCGGGAAAGTATGGCACTCTATCGTCAAATGGATTTGGCTGTCTGCGTTGACTCCGGTCCAGCTCACTTGTGTGCCGCCGCAGGTATTCCTACAATTGCGATTTTTGGGCCGACCGACCCAGAGCGGTGGCGTCCATATGGTGCCAAGCACACCGCTGTATTCGATCGAAGCATTCAGTGCGGTGCATGCGCTGACAAAAAGACTTTGACTAACCACGCCTGCCTCACAGAATTAGAGCCAGGCAAAATAATCGATGCCGTGATGTGCGCTTATAGTGACTTTGTAGATCCTGCCGGTTTATCGCTTTGAAATAAAAACGGTGATTCTAAAAGTACCGGCAATCCGCGCAATACGCAAAATACCGCCGTGATGTAGACCATTATGTCTGCCACCAAGAGCAACGGCGTTTTAGCAAACATCTCAGTGCGAGCACCAATCAAAAAGCAAAATGCCAGAGCTTTTGCGATTGCATAAGTAAAGCGACTGAAATTAGATGCGACCAGGAATTTTCCCAGTCCGCTCTGCATCATTGTTTTAGTACCGAATGCGGTGAAGCCTTGTTCGCTTGCGTACGAGCGAATGGCGTCCACAAAGGTTCCGCGCACGGCAAATAATAGCGGCACCCAGAGAGGAATCCACTGCAATGTCGAAAAGGCTATCCAGTAAGCCATCTCAACTACGCGGTCCCCGGCAATGTCCAAAATGCCGCCGAATTTTGACGACAAATTGAGCTTCCGTGCCAGATAACCATCAAGCGCATCGGCGTAAATAACGAAGGCTGTCAGCCAAAATGCCACCCAGCGAATAGTTTCGCCGGGCACCGTCAACAAGTAGATGGCAATCAGTGCCAGTCCTACTCGTCCGACAGTTACGACATTAGCGATGTTAACCAACTGAGGCCGCCTTACACGTCCAGGTTAGCTAGGTACGAGTGACTTTCAATGAATTCTCGTCTTGGTCCAACTGCTTCTCCCATCAATAGGTCGAAGACATGATCAGCTTCTGAAGCATCATCTACGGTTACTTGCTTGAGAGTGCGAGTCTCTGGATTCATTGTTGTATTCCACAACTGTTCCGGCATCATTTCGCCGAGACCTTTGAATCGCTGAATGATTGCTTTCTCTCCCATCTCAGCCATTATTGCTTCGAGTTTGTGCTCGTTGTAGCAATATTCAATTCGTTTGCCTTTCTCTACTTTATAGAGAGGTGGCTGAGCAATGTATACATAACCACGCTCAACTAGTGGGCGTGCATAGCGGAAGAAGAATGTCAGCAACAATGTTCTGATGTGGCTGCCATCAACGTCCGCGTCGGTCATGATGATTACTTTGTGATAACGAATTTTGGCAAGGTCGAGATTTTCGGCGTTTGGTCTTAAGAGACCTGTGCTCTTCCCGCCTGTTTCTTCGTCTTCTTCTTTCACTGATAATCCGAGCGCTTGAATCATCGCTTGTACTTCAGCGTTTTCGTAGATGCGTGACGGTTGGACGCGCTCAACGTTTAGAATTTTTCCTCTCAAAGGAAGAATTGCTTGGAAGTTGCGGTTGCGTCCTTGCTTAGCGCTACCACCTGCGGAGTCACCTTCTACCAGGTAGACTTCGCATTTCGATGGGTCGCGGTCGGAACAATCGGCAAGTTTGCCAGGCAAGCTGGAATTCTCTAATGCGGATTGGCGACGTACCAATTGTCTGGCTTTTTGCGCTTGCTCGCGAGCTTGTCTCGCCAGAGCAGCCTTAAGAATGATGTGCTTACCTTCTTTCGGATTCAGCTCCAACCAATCTTTCATTTGTTCGGATGAAACTGATTGCACAACACCTTGAACTTCGCGGTTGCCGAGACGTTCTTTGGTCTGTCCTTCGAATTGTGGTTCAGAAACTTTGACGCTGACGATTGCAGTCAATCCTTCGCGAACGTCTTCACCTGTGAAGTTAGCATCTGCTTCTTTGATCAAATTATTTTGACGAGCGTAATCGTTGATTATACGAGTCAATGCGTTGCGGAAGCCGGTTAAGTGGGTGCCACCGTCGCTTGTACTGATGTTGTTGACAAAGGTGTATATCGATTCTGCATACATGTCTGTCCACTGCAATGCGCACTCAACGACAACACCTTCTCTTTCAGCTTCGAAATAAATAGGTGGTTTGTGCAACGCCGTGCGAGTGTCATTGAGATATTCAACGTAGCTGGCAATCCCACCTTCATAGTGGAATGTCAGTGATTTTGCTTCGCCTTTATCGTCTTTTTCGCGCAAGTCTGAAAGGACTATGCAGAGGCCTTTATTGAGGAAGGCCATTTCGCGCAAGCGGGCAATCAGAACGTCAAATTGAATGACAATCTTTTCTTTTTCGTTATCTTCATTGATGTCGTGGAAAATCTCGTCATCCGGCCAGAATGTTACTTTTGTGCCGCGTTTTTCGGTTTTTCCAACGATGGTCAGACCGCCATCGGCGTCCCCGCGACGATAGATTTGCTGGTAGACATTGCCAAGTCTATAAACTTGCACTTCTAATTTTTCGGAAAGTGCGTTCACGACCGAGGCGCCCACGCCGTGCAGACCGCCGGATACTTTATATCCGCCGCCGCCGAATTTTCCGCCGGCGTGGAGAACCGTGAAAACTGTTTCTACAGCGCTTTTGCCAGTCTTCTCGACTATATCTGTCGGAATGCCACGCCCGTCGTCTATAACGGTTACAGAGTTATCTTCATTTACGGTGACTTCAATTCTTTTGCAATAGCCAGCCAGTGCCTCGTCAACCGAATTGTCGACGATTTCCCAAACCAAGTGGTGTAAACCCTTCGGTCCAGTGCTGCCGATATACATACCAGGACGTCTTCTGACAGCCTCTAAGCCTTCTAAAACGTCGATTGCAGAGGCACCGTAGTCGGAATCCAATCCACCCACGTGTCCGCTGGTTGTACCCTTATCTTCTTTTGCTTCTTTTGCAGAATCTTTTCCTGACTCATTGCCAGCATCTTTTGCCGAATCTTTAGCAGATTCTTTTGGATCTTTTGCATCCTTCGCTGACTCTTTTGCAGAATCCTTGACTGACTCTTCATCAGGTTCTTTTGCTGAATCTTTCGCCACTATAAATAACCACCAAAAAAGAACGCCGCTCTAGCAATCTCGCCTCTGAACATACAAGAATAAGCCTCAAGGCATATACTGCACGCATTAGAATCCGCACAGGCAAAGGCTTGACTCTTTCATTGACCGATCATTGCCATCTCGAATTTTACCATAGTTAAATCGTTGAAAACCGCCCAACTGATAGAGATATAGCCATTTCGACACGGTTTGAGATAAAACAGTTCTAGTGTGAGCGGTCAACCCGGCATTGGGATAAAATACTGTGCTGCCGGGATATCTCCAAGGACGCCCTAATTGAAAGTTTTGACTGAAGCCCGCCCTCACCTGATTGAGAAATCAGCGATTGCGCTTGGATTCTTCGACGGCGTGCATCCCGGACACCAGGTTGTCATCGGTAAAGCTGTTGAAGAAGCCCGCAGGCTCGGTGTTCAATCCGGTGTCGTCACTTTTCGCGATCACCCGAGGGCATTGACTCGTGGAGCGCATCCATTGCTCCTCACTGACATCGATCAGCGACTTGATCTGTTCAAGAAACTCGGCGTCGATGTCACTCTGGTACTGACCTTTTCTGAAGATCTGTGCCGTCTGAGCCCGCGCGAATATGTTGAAAAATTTCTAGTCAATTCGATGGGTGCCAAATCTATTTCAGTCGGACACAATCACCACTTCGGGCGAGACCGCGAGGGCGATCCCGATGTTTTGCGCAAATTTGGTGAGGAGCTGGATTTCTGTGTGCACGTTGCTCCAATGGTTTATGTTGGCGAAATTGAAGTGAGCAGTTCGCGGATCCGAGAGAGTATTGTCGACGGTAACATGGCGCGTGCTCGCAGCCTTCTGTCTCGATCTTATGCAGTTGGCGGCGTGGTCGTCAGAGGCGATGGTCGCGGTCGTCAAATTGGATTTCCAACTGCAAATGTCAAATTGCGTGATTATCAATTGGTTCCAAGAACCGGTGTTTATGCAGGTCGCGTTCATATTGGTGCAGACGAAGTTTGTGATGCTGTTATAAATGTTGGCTATCGACCAACTTTCAAAGCAGCTGGAAGCGAGGCTGATCCACTGGTAGAAGCTTATCTTTTCGACTTTGACAGAGATATTTATGATGCTTCGTGTACAGTGGAATTTGTTGAGTACATTAGACCCGAGAAAAAGTTTGACGGTATCGATAGTTTGATCACTCAGATCAAAGTCGACGCGACAGCCAGTCGCGATGTGCTCGCGAAAATTAAAGTAGAAGCTGGCGACGAAAAAAACAGTCCTGAAGAAAGCAGTCCGATGCCGGCTTAGCCGGGTGTGAAATAGCGAAATCGTGCGCATAACGAGCATTGCACTGGAAAATTTCCGCAACTACCAAACGGCTCTGATCGAGCCGCATCAGTTTGGCAACATTATTTTGGGTGAAAACGCCCAGGGCAAAAGTAATTTGTTGGAAGCAATCGAATATGCCGCAACCGGAAACGCATATCGAGCCGCAAAGGACTTTGAGCTGATTCGTCACAATACTGAGTTGATGCGCCTTGACGTAAAATTTGAAGCAGAAGGAATGGATGAATCAATTTCGATTTCCCTAAAATCGAAAAACGGCATTGTCACTCCGCAGGCTCTTTCGACGTCAGTTCAGCGCGAAATTAAAGTGAATGGATTAAAGCAATCTTCTCTCTCTGCACTCAAGCGCAGGTTGATTGTGGTCAGTTTTAAAAGCCAGGATCTCAATATAGTCAGAGGTGGCCCCGCACACAGACGCGACTGGATTGATTTATTGCTCTGCAATTTAAAAGCAGCTACTGCTGGCAGACTGAGCCAATATCAAAAAATTGTCGCGCAAAGAAATCGCTTGCTCCGCACAATATCAGAGCGAGGCCGATTGAATGAAAGTGATGCAGAACAGCTCAAGACATGGGATATTCAGCTGGCTTCAACAGGTGCAGAAATCGTCAAAGAGCGTTTGAATTTGATGAGTAGTTTGGTACCAATAGCTGAAAAATATCATGAACGTTTGTCTGGAAAACGCGAATCATTGACTGCCGAATATGTTTTTAAGAGTAAGTCTTCGCGCGATGGAGGTTCAGAAAGCGGCGAACAATACGACGATGGCGAAGCGCATGAGAAGCCAAAAATGCACAAAATTGAAGATTTGAAGAAACTGCCGTCTAAAGAAATTGCCAAAATTATTTATGTGATGCTCAAGGATATTCGCAGCGAAGAAATTGCGCGCAAACAGACCTTAGTTGGTCCGCATCGTGACGATATTCTGTTTAATCTCGACGGTAAGTCTGCGCTCAGTTTTGGTAGCCAGGGTCAGCAAAGGTCCCTGGTATTGTCACTGAAACTTGCAGAATTAGAATCGGTGCGTCATGCACTTAACGAACAACCCGTTCTTCTATTAGATGACGTACTGGCAGAGTTGGATTTGTTGCGCCAGGAAGTCCTTATGGAGATGGTGGGCTCGCAAATGCAAACCTTTGTCACCACCACCCACTTATCGAGTTTTAAGCCTGAATGGCTGGTCAATTCGCTGTTTTTTACAGTGGAGAATGGCAGTTGCAGAGCGGCACTTCAACCCATCCCCCTTTAGAGCGATTTTTTGCTTTTAAGGCTGATTATGATGAAAAACTCTATCGTTCAGCGTTATGGTATAAGAACAGTGGGTACATTAATAATGCTTAACCATGTACCCTTTGCGATGGTCTGGCAGTGTCCAGAAAGCAATAATTGCGTGAATTCAGGCGTTAGACGGCTAGAAGGAAGATCATTGCGTGTTTGCCGAAAATACAAATCGTGGTCTTGATCAACGTATTTGCATAGAGTGCAATCGGCAGTTCACCGGACTGTATACCGCTTGTCCACACGATGGTGCCTTGCTTCGACCGATAATTCAGGACCCTCTGATCGGAACTGTGCTGGCCGGCAACTACGAAATTCTCGATGTCCTCGGACAGGGCGGCATGGGTGTCGTCTATCGCGGCAAGCATTCCTTGATGGAGCGGATTGTCGCCATCAAGATGTTGCTTTCGCAGTTAATATCAGACACAAATAGTGTCAAACGTTTCCAACAAGAATCAAAAGCCGCTGCTCGCCTCAAGCATCCTCACATCATCGACGTATACGATTTCGGTATCTCGCCTGCCGGACAACCTTACATCGTCATGGAGTTTTTGGAAGGCATACCTCTGGCAGACCTTATTAAGAAGGAAGGACAGATTAGCGTTGAACGCTCAATCAAATTGATTGCACAAGCTTGTGATGCTCTCGACCACGCTCATAAACAAGGTGTTGTGCACCGCGATTTAAAGCCGAGCAATATTGTTCTGACTACTTACGATGAAGAAAGAGACTACGTTAAGGTGGTCGATTTTGGTGTTGCGAAACTAATTGAGATTGGCAACAACGGCGAAGGTCAGCGGCTCACGCAAGCCGGTGAAGTTTGTGGAAGTCCGGTTTATATGAGCCCGGAACAGTGTATGGGGCAGGAGCTCGATGCCCGCTCTGATATTTATTCAATGGGTATTGTTCTCTACGAGACCCTGACTGGAAAGCTTCCGATTCTTGGAAAGACCATGGTTGATACCATGTCAAAACATATTTCAGAAGCACCGATGCCTTTCAGTACGGCCAGACCTGATCTGTATATTCCGGAACGTTTGGAATGGGTGGTCAACAAAGCTCTGTCGAAAGATCCTGTCAATCGTCAACAGACGATGGAAGAACTGAAATTTGATCTTGACCTTGCTATACCGAGACCTGGTAAGAGTGCGGTTCTGCGCACACAAGAACCGTCCGGTGGCGTGGACAATCTGCTCGTCTTCGTAAAAGAAGTTCCGATCTGGACCTGGGTAGCCGCGGTAGCACTGATGGTGGCAGCCGGTGGCATCATTCTTCATGCGATCACTGACAGGACTGCAACAACAACCAGTGTTGTTTCACCGCAAACACCAGAGACAGCAAAAACTCCGCCTGCTGAAACGGCTCCTGCTAAAACGGCTCCTGCTCAGCCTTCTGTACCTGTCACTTCGAAAACTGGTACTAAAGCTCCCGATACAAGTGAAACTACGACTGCGTCGGATTCCAACCCTGCCACTAAATCTGGTGCTCAAACCAACGCCAGCACAACCAGTGTTGTTCGCACACCTCGCATTCCTCGCTCTGTCAGAGCGCCAATTCGAACAGCAACAACTAGAGATGAAATTGGTGAAGTCGCCAAACCACCTGGTCGTCGCGCTTACAGCACTTCAAATGAAACAGACACAGCTGATGAAGTTAGACCTGTGACTAGACGGGCGCATGACTCCACTGAAATTTATCGTCGCGCTGAGCGCAAATTGCAAAGTCGCAGAGCGTCTTACTCGCATTCGCGTCCAGCAAGCTCTGATGAACGATTTAAGGACCTCAGTCGCAACCGTCAGACGACTGAGTAATCACCTTAAATACTTTGACTACGACAATTACCTTAAACTAATTGTGCTATTGCTGCCATCAGTTTTCCGACGCGCGCAGCTTCGACTTCATTTGCCCAATGTCCGTCTCGTTTTGCCGATGAGCCAACGATCAGGCAATCAGCGAATTTAGCGAATTGCGCAAGATTTTCAGGTGTTATTCCCGAGCCTATTAATACGGGCAAGTGTGCACCATTTTTGACTGCTTCAACTTCTTTGACGTCTGGTGCGTGCCCTGTTGATTGCCCTGTAATTACCACACCGTCAGCCTTGAAGAATTCTGCAGCATGAGCAGTTTCTACAATGCTGATATCACTGGTAATGGCATGAGAAGAATGCTTCTTTTTGATATCTGCAAATATTTTGATCTGCTCAGCTTTCAAATTGGCGCGTCGACGAATTAAAGTTGCAGCGCATGAATCGTGAAAGCCTTCATCACCAACGTGTGCAAAAACAAACCCTTCCACGCGCATAAAGTCTAATCCGCTTGCTATTGCCACTCCCAACGCTTCATCATTTGCGCCAGCAAGAATTTGTACTCCGCACGGCAGTTTTGTTTCGCGCTTAATTGCACTCGCCACAATCGCCATAGCGGCAGTTGTTTCAGGATAAACATGTCCTCTTAAATATGGCGCATCATGCATGTTTTCGACCATCAGCGCGTCGATGCCTTCGCTTTTGTAGAGCATTGCGTCTGAAAGAGCGGTTTCGACAATCTTCTCGATGTCACCGCCATAACCTGCACTGCCTGGCAATGCTGAAACATGCACCACACCCATCACCGAACAGCGCCGTCCAAACATTTGCCTCGATCTCCTTTAAACAGAAAGCCTAAATGGCTTCTTCGATGTTTTTTATCAACACGGCTCTAACTGGTGACGCCTCTAACTCAGTCAATCGTAATGGCGCAGCCGATAGAAAGTAGAGCCCCTCTTCCGCATCCGTTAAGTCAAGATTTTCCAGCCAGGAAAAACCGGCTCCGATTAGAGCGTGATGCACTTCCAAGTTCTTTGAATCGACATGATCGACAGATGGGCTGTCTAATCCGGCCATTATTATGCCGTGTGCCTTCATCGACTCGACAAGTTCTACAGTGAAGTGCGGATATTCTTTTTGCCATACATCGAAGCGTACTTGTTTCATCGTCTTAAACACCACCCGTGGTGGCAATGTTCCAATGCGGGCTGCTGCCGTTTCGAAGGCTTCTTTGGTTATCGCAGGTTGGCAGTCGCTAACATCAAGGACGGCCGCAGGTCCAACGTAAGGAATTAATGGCATGTCTGAAGCCATTCCATGGTCGTCTTCCATTTTTCCGCAGATGTGACTAGGTGCGTCGGCGTGAGTACCGACATGCGGGCTCATAGTAAATGAGGTCAAATTGACAGATGCGCCGTCCTCCAGCCTGAGGGCGACCTGACGGCTAAAAGGAGTATCTCCCGGAAAACATGCAGACTTAGAAGAAACCGGTTGAGAGATGTCAATTATCGAATAAGCCATAATTAGGCAGCCCCTGTCGATCGAATACGACGCCTATTATGTCATCAGCCTCTGGTAATATTTACACCTCCATATAACAAAGTGAGGTGTCGATGACAGCGACGCAGTCAAAAGGACGCATTCAAATCAATCCAGGCGGGTCTTCTCCGAAAGCTCTGGGCTCTTATTCACATGCAATTCAGGTGGGCGCCATTGTTTTTGTGGCAGGTCAAGGTTGTCGAGACGCAAAGAGCGGTATCGAAGCCGGAATAATTATTGATGAGGCAGGCAAAGTAACCTCCTATGACATTGAAGTTCAGACGCGCGGCGTAATCAAGAATTTGGAGACAGTTCTGCTGGCAGCTGGTCTCACTCTTGCTGATGTAATTGACGCGACAGTATTTTTGAAGAATATGTCAGATTTTGAAAAGTACAATAAAGTTTGGTCCGAATTCTTTACGTCTGAGTGTCCGCCGGCGCGCACAACTGTTGGTGTGGCCGATTTACCGGGACGTAATTACATTGAAATAAAAGCGATCGCCCAAGCGAAAGAAACAAAGGAGTGAGGCTGTGACCACACAGGTTAAGCGCAAAGTAAGACATTTGCACCATTTCATTGGTGGCGAATACGTTCCTTCCAAATCTGGCAAAAGCTTTGATGCATTCAATCCGGCAACTGGTGAAGTGCATGCCACGGTCGCACTCGGTGGCAAAGAAGAAATAGAACAGGCTGTTTCTGCTGCTAAAGACGCATTTGAAAACGGACCCTGGCCGCAAATGAGTGTCTCAGAGCGTGCTGACATTTTGCGTCGGATCGGAGATTTGATATTGGCTCGACGTGAGGAACTGGCTCAAGCTGAGACTCTTGATACCGGAAAGCCAATCACTGAAAGTTTGACCGGCGATATTCCACGTTCTGCTCAGAACTTTCATTTCTTTGCTGACTATGTGCAGTCCTTGAGTGAAGACGTTTTCACGCCGACTCCGAATGAAAGACATATCGTTGTTAGAGAGCCGCTTGGAGTGGTTGGTTTAATTACGCCTTGGAATTTACCGCTCTATCTTGCCACCTGGAAAATTGCTCCATGCCTGGCCATGGGCAACACTTGCGTCTTAAAACCCGCAGAATGGACTCCATATACAGCTTTCCTGCTTGCTGATATCGTCAGCCAGGCTGGCCTTCCAAAGGGTGTTTTAAATATTGTGCATGGTTTAGGAGCCGACGGTGCCGGTGAAGCACTGACGCGCCATCCTGATGTGCGAGCAATTTCTTTTACTGGTGAAACCGGTACTGGCCGCGCCATTATGGCTGCCGCTTCACAAACGCTTAAAAAAGTTTCGTTCGAATTAGGTGGAAAAGGCGCCACCATAATTTTTGCTGATAGCGATGTTGATGATGCTGTAAACACCGCAGTGCGAGCGGCATATCGCAATCAAGGACAAATTTGTCTGGCCGGCTCTAGGCTCTTTGTTGAAGAAAGTATTCAAAAGACTGTTGTCGAAAAAATTGTCGAAAAAGTCAAAGCAATTCGAGTTGGCGATCCCCTGCAAAAAACTACCGAAATGGGTTCTTTGATCAGTAAGGAACATCTCGATAAGGTCCAGAGCTACCTTGAGATTGGCAACAAAGAAGGCAAGCTGTTGACTGGTGGAGAACGTATCAAAGAACTTGGTGAAGGCTATTTCCTTTCACCTTCTGTCTTTACTGACCTGCCTGCAAATTCTAAACTAATTTCTGAAGAGATTTTTGGACCGGTACTGCCAGTGGTGCCGTTTGCAACAGAGAAAGAAGTTCTGAAAACTGTCAATGATTCTCAATATGGTCTTTCTGCATCAGTATTCAGTAAAGATGTCGATCGCTGCTTCCGCATGTCGAAAGGGATAAGGTCTGGATTAGTTTGGGTCAATTGTTGGTTCGCTCGAGACCTTCGCACTCCATTTGGTGGAATGAAATCATCTGGTGTTGGTCGTGAGGGCGGGCGCTACAGTCTGGAATTCTTTTCGGAAGCAAAAACCATTTCTTACAAATACAAATTATAGATTGAGGGGCTGACATGGACTTCGGTATCAAAGGCAAGCGTGCATTGGTTTGCGCCGCGTCGCGAGGGTTGGGATTCGCTTCGGCAAAAGCACTTGCTGAAGAGGGCGTTGACCTTGTAATAAGCGCTCGCGACGGGGAAAAATTGAAAGCTGCCGCCGCCGAATTGCGTAAAGTTTCACACGCAAAAATCGAATATATCGCCTGTGATTTAGCGAGTGCAGAAGATCGCAAGAATTTGATTGAATCTACCCAGGAAAAACTTGGTGGCGTGGATATTCTCATTCACAATGTTGGTGGTCCAAAGGCTCAATCATGCGAGAAAACAAGTACAGCTGACTGGCAAGAAGCCTTTGATAAGCTCTTTCAGCCGATTGTAGAATTGAATGAGAAATTTTTGCCGGGTATGAAGGAGCGCAAGTGGGGACGCATCATCACTGTCACTTCGCTTTCGGTAATTGAACCGATTGCTAATCTGGCTCTATCCAATGGCATAAGATCGGCTGTAACAGCCATGTTGAAGACTTTGGCCGACGAAGTAGCCACTTCCGGCGTCACCGTCAATTGCATTGCACCCGGACTGATTCGCACAGCCAGAACTGAAGACTTGATGGAAGCAAGACGTAAAGTGACCGGTCAGTCGGCTGAGGATTATCT